>NZ_JBEXWB010000035.1:0-33885 GCF_040629645.1 Streptomyces sp. NPDC005899
CCGGCATTCAACCGGGGGCGCGCGCCTCTCCGCGAGGTCTCGACGCAGGGCGAGACACGCAGGGTGCCTTCTGTCCCGCTCTGCGCCCGGGCGGAGCAGCAGGTCAGCTACGGGCCCACTTCTGGTTGGCGGCGCCGCTGCAGGGCCAGATGATCGCCTGGGTGCCGTTCGCGGTGCCGCCGTCATACGCGTCCAGGCACTTGCCGGACGCCACGTTGACGATCGCGCCACTGGAGGTGACGCGCCACTGCTGGCTGGGCGTGTCGTTGCAGTCACTGATCACGACGGCGCTTCCGTCGGCGGTCGCGCCACCGGTGACGCCCAGGCATTCGGTGGGGTAGATCCTTAGCTGATTGGAGGCCGTGGAGGTCCAGGTCTGATTGGCGCCGCCGTTGCAGGTCCACAGAGCCGGCCGGGTGCCGTTGTCCGTCGCGTTGTTGGGGAGATCGAGACAGCGGCCGGATGCCTGACCCTTGACCGGCCCGGCCACCGCGGCACGTGCCCACTTCTGGTGCGCGCCGCCGTCACAGCGGCGGATCTCCATCGCCGTGTCGTCAGCCGTGCCGTGGCCTCGGGCGGTCAGACACTTGCCCGACGCGGGGTTCACCACGGATCCGTCCGCTCCCACGGACCACCGCTGGGCTCCGGTCCCGTTGCACGACCAGATCTGCACCACTGTTCCATCGGCCGCGCCACCCCCGTCGACATCCAGGCACTTGCCGTCGAAGACGGTGAGCTGCTGGGACGGGGTCTGCGTCCATACCTGGTTGGGATCGCCGTTGCACTCCCAGAGTTTGACGTCCGTCCCGTCGGTCCGCGCACTGCCGGGCACATCGACACACCGGCCGGACTCCTGGCCCTTGAGCACACCGTCGTTGTCGGCCGAGCCGCAGGTCGTCATCCCGGCGGTGTACGGGCACAGAGCGGAGGCGAAACCGCCGTTACGCGGCATCGGCACGGAGAGGTTGTCCGCAGCGGTGACCACCCTGGTCTCCCGTACGAGTGGGCCGGGGCCGTCGCGTACGGTCTCCATCAGCCACTGACCGCCTCCGAGGAAGCTCAGCGGTGACTGGAACGTCTTCGCGGCTACGGCGGATATCCCGCCGACGAACCACCTGCCGCCCGCCCGGCGGGCCATGTAGGTCTCCTGACCCGGGGCGCCGGCGAGGAGCCGCGACTCGTCCCAGGCTGTCGGGAGCTGGTCGAGGATACGCAGTGCGTC
Organism: Streptomyces sp. NPDC005899; assembly: GCF_040629645.1. Classification (NCBI taxonomy): domain Bacteria; kingdom Bacillati; phylum Actinomycetota; class Actinomycetes; order Kitasatosporales; family Streptomycetaceae; genus Streptomyces; species Streptomyces sp. NPDC005899. The sequence continues at coordinate 1,223 of NZ_JBEXWB010000035.1, forward strand.
GGGCCGTGACTGGTAGCTCTCGGGGTTGTCCGCGTAGTGCTGCCACCCCGACTCGAACACCACCGCGGTCGCCAGTTCGTGGGCGTCGGTGGTGTCCCGGTTGCTCAGGCTGAAGACGACGGGTGTGAAGTCCATGCTGGAGACGACGTTGCGGGTGAACGGAAGCACGGTGTTGCGCGCGGCTCGGTTGTTCTGCTGTTCCGCGCCGTAGACCGCTTCTCCCGTCATGACATGCGGCCAGGTGCGCTGCATGCCGCGCGCCGTGGCGGCTCCGTGGAAGTTGACCAGCAGTTCGAGCTGGGCGGTCCGGGCGAGCACGGCGTCGTACCACTTGAGGGTGGGCTGAGTGTACTCGTAGCTGAAGTCGATCTTCACTCCGGCGACGCCCCAGCTCTTGACGAGGGGCAGCCACCGCTCGCGCTGCTCAGCGGTCTGGAGGGCGGAGGAGTTGAACCAGGCGATCACCTTGACGCCTCGCGTCTCGGCGTAGTCCACGAGGTCAGGCATCCAGCTCGACTGCCATCCCTCGTCGACCAGGACGTAGTCCCAGCCGTGGTGCTGGGCGAAGTCGATGTACTCCCGCTGCCGGGCGGGGTCGGAAGGGCTGGAGTGCTCGGTCAGCCAGGACCAGGCGGAGGCGCCGGGCTTGATCCACGAGGTGTCGCTCACCTTCGAGGGCGGTGCGAGGTCGTCGACGAGGGTCGAGGTGGTCACGGTCGCCAGGTCGCCGACGGCGGCGGTACGCCATGGGGTGGACAGCGGCAGAGTCGCGGTGACCGGAGCGTCGGTGATCTTCGTGGAGTAGGTACCCGATCCGGCCTGGTGAGTCAGGCGGCTGCCCGCGTAGCGCCCGTCCAGGTCGGTCTCGGCCAGCAGCGCGTAGTTCGATTCGACCTGGAAGAGCGCGGGGACCGCGTAGTCGTTCGCCGGGGCCCCACCCGCGGTCGTGCTGAGCCACTGGCCCTGGTCCTCGCGGTGGCCAGGGACTACCCAGGCCCTGGCCGACGTAGGCACCGTCCAGGACGACGCCTCCCGCTCGACCGTCACACTGCCTGAGCCGGGCAGCGTGTACCGGTAGGCGGCGCCGGTGCTGGATACACGCACCACGACGTCCAGTCGTGCCCCGCCGGCGCCCGTGAAGGACAGGGTCGTCTGGGCGTACGCGGTCTGCTGGGTGCGCTTCTTGCCGGTCGTCATCGTGTACGACTCGGTGACCGTCCGGTCCTGACGTCCGGTGAAGGCTAGGCCCTTGCTCAGATCGGCGGCAGTGGTCTCGATGCCGATGGGGGCCGGGCTCAGCACGGCCGTTCCCAGACGGGACACCCCGAAACTCAGCTTCCCGCCGTCGGCGTCGAGGCTGACCTGAGCGGATACCGGCGAGCCTGCGGTCGGTCCGGCGACCGTCCAGGTCGTGACCGGGGCGACCGCCGCCGCGTGAGCGGGAACTGCTGGGAGTACGGCGGCGGCCAGAGCGGCTGCCAACCCATACATGGACAAGAGCGCGGTTCTGAACTTCCTCTCGCGCATACGTCGCATTCCTTTGGTGGGGGATAGTGCGCCACAGTGTGGAGTTGTGTTTGATTCAACGTCAATGCTTCGCACAAGAATGAACTGAAAAGTGGTTAGTGCGCTGCCCTGCGCAGAGGACGCCGACCCTCCTTCGCCACGACGCTGGGGCCCGGATGAGGGCGTCGAGCGTTGCTGCCGACAAGCAATTTATCGAGTGGGGGAGAGTCGCGCGCGTGTGTCCGCGCGACAGGGAAAGCCCTTTCTTGTCGGCGGCATTGGTGAGGTGCCGACATCACGCCCGGAAGTCGCCCAGGCTGACCTGCGCATCTGTCAACTCGTGCACACTGGGGCCGACTTGACGGCAGTCCGGCGTGCTGTGGCGTGCGGTGGAGGGGCACTCGCTCGACTGTGTCGGATTCCAATGTTGTTTGTGGTGGGAAACGTTGACCGAGGTCGCGGGGCAGCGTAGAACTACGGCTGCGATCGATTGCGTTGCAACTTGGTGGCTTCTGTTGGAATCGTCCCGGCAAGGTGCGGACAGGATTCACCCCGGCTGAATTCGACCGCCGTCACCCGTCGCTCAATTACTCACGTCATGGAGACACTATGTCGGTTGTCGACCCTCAGAACGACGTTGTCCCTTCCCATTACACGCGCAGAGGCGTGCTCCGTGGCGTGGGTGCCGCCGGGCTGACGGTGGCCGCGGGTGGACTGCTCTCGGCTTGCGCGGACGGCTCGGAGTCCGACGCTTCGGACGAGTCGTCGGGCCCCGTGGCGGGAAGCACGGTCACCTTCGGTTCGAACTACTCGGACCCCGCGACCAAGGCGGCCTTCGCCACGCTCACCGAGTCCGCGGCAGCTTCGAGCAAGGTGAAGGTCAAGATCAACACCGTTGACCACAACTCCTTCCAGCAGAACATCACCAGCTATCTGCAGGGCACACCGGACGACCTCTTCACCTGGTTCGCCGGCTACCGCATGCAGTACTTCGCCGCCCAAGGGCTGGCCGAGCCGATCGATGACGTGTGGGAGAAGATCGGCGGCAACTTCGGTCCCGTCGCCAAGCAGCTCTCCACGGGCCTCGACGGCCACCAGTACTTCGTGCCCCTCTACAACTACCCCTGGGTCGTGTTCTACCGGAAGAGCCTGTTCGCGAAGAACGGCTACACCGTCCCGACCACCTGGGACGCGTACTTGACGCTGTGCAAGAAGATGAAGTCGGACGGCCTCATCCCCATCGCGTTCGGGGACAAGGACGGCTGGCCGGCCCTGGGCACGTTCGACATCCTCAACATGCGGATCAACGGTTACGACTACCACGTCAAGCTGATGAAGCACGAGATCCCCTGGACCGATCAGGGCGTGCACAACGTCTTCCAGCACTGGGCCGAGATGATGCTGTACGTACAGAGCGGCGCCAACGGCCGGATCTGGCAGGACGCGGCGAAGACTCTGGAATCCAAGCAGGCCGGGATGATGTTCCAGGGCACCAACCAGGTTGCCGCGCAGTTCGTCAGCGACAAGGCCGACCTGGGCGATCTGGACTTCTTCCCCTTTCCCGCGATCAACCCGAAGTGGGGCCAGGACTACATGGACGCGCCCACCGACGGCTTCATGCTGAGCAAGAAGGCCAAGAACCCCGCAGCGGCCAAGGCCGTTCTGGAGTACATCGGCACGGGTGAGGCCGAAGCCGAGTACCTCAAGACCGATCAGTGGGACGTCGGTCTGGCCAAGGGCCTGTCGGTCCCGACGTACAACGCCATCCAGAAGAAGTCGGTGGACGAGATCGCCAAGTGCAAGGCCGTCGCCCAGTTCATGGACCGGGACGCCGACCCCGCCATGGCCACCGCGATGATCTCCCTCATCCAGAAGTTCATAGGCGACCCCAGCACCGGAGGCATCACGTCGCTGCAGAAGAGCGCCGAGTCCCAGGCGAAGGCGATCTACACCGGATGAGCACCATGACCCGCACACATCGGGCGCCCGCACCTCCCGGTGCGCCGCCCACCCGGCGGAAGCGACGTGTCCGACGCCTGGACCCGCGCGACCGCCTCGTCGCCACCCTGCTCCTCTGCGTTCCCCTGCTGCTCAGCCTGTCCTTCGTGTGGCTGCCGGCGCTCGGCACCGTGCTGTTGTCGTTCACGCGGTGGAACGGTGTCGGTGACCTGCGTACCGAGGCCTGTGACCCCGCGCTGCCGTCGATCCTCAACAACGGCTGTGTGAACGGCGTCCAGAACTACCACCAAGCCGCCACCAACTATCCGGAGTTCTGGCCCGCGGTCCAGCACAACCTCATCTGGCTGGCCGTCTTCGTCGTGATCGCCACCCCGCTCGGGATGTTGTTCGCCGTGGTCATCGACCGTGGCATCAGCGGCAGCCGCATGTACCAGAGCGTCCTCTTCCTGCCGGTCATGCTCTCGCTGGCGCTCGTCGGCATCATCTGGGAGTTCATGTACTCGCAGAACTACGGGGTGATCAACACCGTCATCGGGCGTGCCGGCGACGACAACGCCATCGACTGGCTCGGCAACCCGGATCTGAACCTGTGGGCCGTCCTCCTGGAGGCCACCTGGCGGCAGGCGGGGTACGTGATGGTCCTCTACCTGGCGGGTCTGAAGGCGGTCGACCCGACTCTCAGGGAAGCCGCCAGGATGGACGGCGCCAACGCCTGGCAGACGTTCTGGCAGGTCGTCTTCCCGGCCATGAAGCCGATCAACATCGTCATCATGGTCATCACCGTCATCGAGTCGCTCCGGGCGTTCGACCTCGTCTACATCACCAACAAGGGCATCAACGGACTGGAGCTGCTGTCGGTCCTGGTCACCGCCAACATCGTCGGTGAGACCCAGCGGGTCGGCTTCGGATCCGCGCTGGGCGTCGTGCTCCTCCTGATCTCACTGGTGCCGATCAGCCTCTTCCTCCACCAGACCTTCCGCAAGGAGGAAACACCGTGAGTTCCGAGACGCTGCCAGGGACCGCGGCCCCGGCGGGCGGGTTCCGCACCGTACGCGCGCGGGGCCAGCTCCTTTCCCAGATTTTCCTTGTCAGCGCGTCCGTCCTGTGGCTGCTGCCGATCCTGTTCGCGCTCTATATCGCGGTCCGTCCGTACTCCGACACGCGTAGGCACGGATACGTCTCGCTCCCGCGCGAGCTGACACTGAGCAACTTCGGCGACGCATGGTCCCAGGCGAACATGGGGCGGTTCTTCTGGAACTCGATCCTGATCACGGTCCCGGCGGTCGTCATCGTGCTCCTGCTGGCCTCCGGTGCGGCCTTCGTTCTCACCAGGGTGAACGTCAAGGTCAACGTGGCCCTGCTCATCCTGTTCACGGCCGGGAACCTGCTGCCCCAGCAAGTGATCATCACACCGCTGTTCCGGATGTACCTGCAGATTTCGCTGCCGTCCTTCCTCGCGGACAGCGGCCTGATGTACAACTCCGCCTTCGGCCTCATCGCGATCAACGTGGCCTTCCAACTGGGCTTCTGCGTCTTCGTCCTGAGTAACTACATGAAGTCCATCCCGGGGGAGATGTACGAAGCCGCGCTCGTGGACGGGACCAGCTTGTGGACGCGGTTCTGGCGACTCACGGTTCCCCTCTGCCGGCCTGCCCTGGCCGCGCTGGCCACCTTGCTGACGACCTGGATCTACAACGACTTCTTCTGGGCCATCACGCTGATGTCGTCCGGCGACAAACGCCCGGTCACCTCCGCGCTGGCCAACCTCCAGGGGCAGTTCGTGAGCAACCAGAACCTCATCGCGGCCGGCGCCATGATCGCGGCGGTCCCGACCCTGGTGGTCTACATCCTGCTGCAGAAGCAGTTCATCGCAGGGCTCTCCCTCGGATCCAGCAAGGGATGAGCGGGGAGAGCGAGGGGGAGTGGGTGAGCCAGCACGAGCGTGTGTGATCCCGTCGCCGTATTCACTGTGAAGTCAACGTGTCGGCAGAGAGGTACCGCCGCCTCCCTCAGGGGCGGCGGTACCTCTGGGGCAGGAGTCAGGCGCCCCGGCGGTTCAGCAGCCACCACGACGTCACCAGGTCCTCGGTGCGACGGAGGTCCAATCCGGTGAGCTGTTGGAACCGGTTCACCCGGTATCGCACGGTGTTCGGATGGACGGCGAGTCGGCGGGCGACCTCCCGCACGTCCTGGTCGCAGTCGAGATACGCGCGGGCGGTCTCCTCGATCTCACCGCTCGAACGCCCTGCGGCATCGAGTGCGGCCAGATGCCGTGTGGCGAGGCCCTCGGCAATGCGTGCGTCGGAGAGTACGAGCGGTCGCGGCCCGAGGTCTGTCAGGCGCACGACGCCCGACATGGCGAATCGCCGCGCGGTCTCCAGCGCCAGCACCGCCTCGTCGAACGCGGTCGCGAGTTGATCGAGGGGGAGCGGCGGGCCGGCGGCGACCAGGTGGCCCGCGACGGCTTCGGGTGCTTTGGGTGCGATGAAGCCCAGGACCGCCCCGACCTGGGCGAGCAGGAGCCGATCGGCGGGTACGTGGACGGCTGAGGCGATGGCGCGGCGGACCGCGTCGGCGTCGTCGGCTGACGTGGCCCGCGCGGCCAAGGCCACGTAGTCGGTCTGGGGGGCGAGCCCGAAGAGGGGCGCGTCGCTGTTGATCCGTTCAGCGGGGAGCGCCCCGCTGAGCACGCCGCCCGCGTAGGCCGAGCGGCGTTCGGCGTCGAAGTGCGCACGTTCCAGAGCGAGTTCGTGCTGGACCCTGGCGAACACCGTGGACGCCTCGTTGGAGAACTCCCAGGTGCTGTCGTGAACGGCGAGCAGGAAGTCGGGGGGCAGGCCCACCTCTGCCGCGACCTCGTCCACCAGGGCGAGCATCTCCCTGGATCCCAACTGGTAGCCGATGGCGAGTGCGTCCAGCGGAAGTCCCCGGGCGGCGCGCTCGACCGCGTACTCACCGAGCATGTCGCGGAGAGCCGGGTCGGGGACGCGCAGGGAGGAGAGCTCCGAGACGAGGATGTCCATGAACCGTCGGGCGGACGCGCGGATCTCGTCGTCCGAGAGCACCGCGTAACTCGGGACGTGCGTCCGGACGAGGGTCAGGTATCGGTCCGCGAAGACATCACCCAGTGTGCGCAGTCGCACGGCGGCCGCGACCACCGCAGTGCGTGTCGGGTCATCGAGGGTGGCGAGGTCCGGCATCCTCCGAAGGACCGGCCAGGCCGTGGGGATCTCGTTCTCCATGGAGGAGAGCCTATACGTGGATTTTGTTCGCTGGAACAAAAATGTTGCGATGATGCTATCCGGTCCCCCGTAGTCCGTGAGGCATTGCGCGGCCACACTGTGGCGAAGCTCGTGGTGACCTTGTTCCGGCTGCCATATCGAGCACTCTTCAACGGCGAAGGGATCTCTCCGTGGCACGTCCCCTCACGAAGCCTTCGGGCCGCGCGTCCGCATCGCGTTCATCGGCGGGTTATGTACTCGGGCTGCTGTTCGTCGGTAACCTGCTCAACTTCTACGACCGGGCGTTGCCGTCTGTCGTGCTGGAGCCGATCAAGGACGAGTTCGCCCTTGACGACACCCAGGTCGGCATTCTGTCCTCGGCGTTCGTACTCGTCGCCGCCCTGGCCGGCATCCCCCTGGGCCGCCTCGCCGATCGGGTCCCGCGCCAGGCGGTCGCGGGCTGGGGACTCTTCGCGTGGAGCGCCTTCACGGCGGCGGGCGGACTGCTGACCAGCTTCTGGGGATTCTTCGCCTCGCGCGTCGGTGTGGGCATCGGCGAGTCCAGCTACGCGCCGGCCACCGGATCGCTGCTCTCGGACCTCTATCCGAGCGAGCGCCGCTCCAGAGCCCATTCCCTGTTCATGCTCGGCTTCCCGATCGGCACGCTGCTCGCCTTCCTCACCGCCGGTGGACTCACTGTCGCGTTCGACAGCTGGCGGGCACCGTTCCTCATCGCGGCGGTGCCCGGCATCGTCGTCGCCTTCCTCGTGCTGCGCATCCGCGAGCCCGAGCGGGGAGCCGCCGACCCGGCGGGCCTCGCCGTCCCCGCCCCGCGCGAGGGCCGCAAGGAATCCCTCCTCGCACTGATGAGGGTCCGTTCCATGTACGGCATGCTCATCGCTTTCGCCGGGCACAACTTCGCGGCCTACGCGATCGGTACCTTCCTCACCCCCGTGCTGCAGCGCTACTACGGCCTCTCCCTCGTCGACGCCGGCGTGGTCGGCGGCGTCGTCGTCGGCGTCACCGGACTGGTCGGCCTGCTGGCAGGGGGCAGGGTGCTCGACCGGGCGGCCAGGAGGTCGCCCGAGGCCCGCGTCCGGGTGGCGGCCGTCAGCCTCGCCGGGGCCGCGGTGTTCTCGTTCGTCGGCCTCGCCGCAGGTCAGGGGGCGCTGTGGCAGCTGGTGGTCTTCCTGAGCCTGGGCTACCTCCTCGGCATCGTCTACCTGGCGGCGGCCGTCCCGGTGGTGGCCGATGTCATCCGGCCCGAACGGCGGTCGGGCGCGCTCGGTCTGCTCTTCGCTGTCGGCTACCTGCTCGGAGGTGCCGGCGGACCAGTCGTCGTCGGAGTCCTCTCCGACCACCTGGCCGCAGGTTCCGCTTCGGCGGTGGAAGCATCCGCACACGGCTTGCGGACGGCGATGACGATCACCGTCCCGCTCGCCTTCGCGGTCGCCGCCGTCGGCATGTACCTCGCGTCACGACACGTCCGGGCAGACCGCCACTCGATGTTCTTCAAGGAGGCCACAGCATGACCCGCGCGGACACCACCACGACGGCCGGCGAGGAAGGGGCGACCCCTGCGGTCCAGCACGTGCGGGTCCTCATCGTCGGCAGCGGATTCTCCGGAATCGGACTGGGGCGCACCCTGAAGAAGTCGCGGTTCACCGACTTCCTGATTCTCGAACGATCGACCGACGCCGGGGGAGTCTGGCAGGCGAACAGCTACCCCGGCTGCAGGTGCGACGTACCGTCCCACCTGTACTCCTTCTCCTTCGCCCCCAACCCGGACTGGTCCTCGACGTACTCCCCGCAACCGGAGATCCAGGCGTACCTGGCACGGTGCCTCGACCGCTTCGGACTGCGCCCGCACCTGCGCACGGGGATCGAGGTCGAAGGGGCCCGGTGGGACGAGGACGAGCAGCTCTGGCACGTTACGACGAGTGCGGGGCCCTGGACGGCGCAGGTTTTTGTCAGCGCGGTGGGCCCCCTGACCGAACCCAAGCTCCCCGATGTGCCGGGCATGGACCGCTTCCGCGGGAAGATCATGCATTCCGCGCGCTGGGACCACGACCACGACCTCGCCGGTGAGCGTGTGGCGTCGATCGGGACAGGCGCCTCCGCGATCCAGTACGTCCCCGAGATAGCTGACCGGATCGACACCCTGTACGTGTTCCAGCGCAGCGCCCCGTGGATCACGCCGCACGACGGCAGGGCGATCACCGACGCCGAACGTGAGCGGTTCCGGGCCCGGCCGCGGCGCCAGCGGGCCGAGCGCGCCAAGGTGTACGTCACCAAGGAGCTCCTGGTGCTCGGCTTCGCCAAGCGGCCCAAGCTCATGGCCATGATCGAACGCCTGGCGCGTCACCACCTGGAGCGACAGGTGAAGGACCCGTCCCTGCGCCGGGCGCTCACGCCCGACTTCACTCTCGGCTGCAAACGCGTCGTCCCTTCGAACGCCTGGTATCCCGCCCTTCAGCAGCCGAACGTCGAGCTCGTACCGCAGGCACTGCGCGAGATTCGCGAGCACAGTGTGATCGACGCGGACGGCGTCGAGAGGGAGATCGACACCATCATCTTCGGAACCGGCTTCCACGTCACCGACATCCCGTTCGCCGGCAGGGTACGCGGCCGTGACGGCGAGCTGATGAACGTCGCGTGGGCAGGGTCACCGCGTGCGTACCTCGGTGTGTCCGTCCCCGGCTTCCCCAACTTCTTCATGTTCCTCGGGCCCAACTCCGGTCTGGGACACAGCTCGATGGTCTACATGATCGAGGCACAGGCGGAGCACGTGAAGAACGCGATCCGGGCCCTCGACGTCTCCGGCTCGACGTCCATCGAGGTGGACCGGCGGGCACACGACACCTACAACGACGACCTCGACCGAAAGCTGGCGAAGTCGGTGTGGGAGCTCGGCGGCTGCCGGACGTTCTACCAGGACGCCAACGGGCGCAACGCCACCATCTATCCCGACTGGACCTTCCGATTCCGTCGCCAGGCTGTCCGGTGGAAGCCGGAGGCCTACCACCTTGCCACAGGGCCCCACGCCATGGACCAGCAGGCGGCAGTGACCACGGAGGCCTCATGAGGGCAGCGAGTCTGACCCAGGGACGGCTGGAAGTCGTCGATCTGCCGAGGCCACGCCCTGGAGCCGGCCAGCTGCTGCTCGAGGTCAAGCGGTGCGGGATCTGCGGCTCCGATCTCCATTGCCGTCTGCACGCCGACCAGTTGGCCGACGTGCTGGACCTTTGCGGATACCCCCGCTACGTCCGCTCCGACCAGAGCGTGGTGCTCGGCCACGAGATCTTCGGTGAGGTCGTCGACCACGGACCGTGGAGCGTGGGCGCGGTCAGGACCGGCACACCGGTCGTCAGTATCCCGCTGGTGAGACGGGGACGGCAGGTCGATGGCGTCGGACTGTCCACGTCCGCCCCAGGTGGGTACGCCGAGCACGTCGTCGTGCAGGAGGCGCTGACCCTCCCCGTTCCGAACGGACTTCCCGCCGACCTCGCCGTGCTCACCGAGCCCATGGCGGTGGCATGGCACGCGGTGAACCGTGGCGAGGTGACCCGCAAGGACGTCGCGATCGTCCTCGGCTGCGGTCCGGTGGGCCTCGCGGTCACCTCCGTACTCAAAGCCAGGGGCGTCGGCACCGTCGTAGCCAGCGACTACTCCGCGGGCCGCCGGTCGCTCGCCGGGAAGTGCGGTGCCGACGTCGTGGTCGACCCCGCGGTCGAGTCGCCCTGGGAGAGTGCCTCGGCCGGGCACGGATTCATGGCCACCATGCCCGACGAGTACAACGCGGGGATCGACGCGGTCGAAGGCTTGGCCCGATTGCCCATGCCCTGGTGGACGGCATGGCGCGCACTGGAAGCGGTCGGCCGGACCCGCCCGCACCGCCCGGTCGTGTTCGAGTGCGTCGGGGTACCCGGCATGATCGACGGCATCCTGGCCGGCGTGCCGCTGCACTCGCGCGTCGTCGTCGTGGGGGTCTGCATGGGGCCCGATACGTTCAGGCCCTCCCTGGCCGTGAACAAGGAACTCGACCTGCGGTTCGTCGTCGGGTACACGCCACTGGAGTTCCGGGACACCCTTCACGCCCTCGCCGACGGCTCTCTGGACGCCTCCCACCTCGTCACCGGCCGTGTGGGACTGGGTGGCGTCGCGGCGGCGTTCGCGACCCTTGCCGAGCCAGAGGTTCACGCCAAGATCCTCATCGACCCCTCACTCGACGCCGACCGGATTCTCCCGCAGTGATGTGCGTACCCCCTTGACACGTTCGGATCACGGCGGTCTTATGTGGGAGTTCTTGTTCGTACTTGTTGAATTGTGCGCCAAAAATCTAGGTAGGAGCCGCACATGCTCAGCGAACAGCACAGTTTCAGGCAACGGTTAGCGGCTTCGGTCGCTTCACTGACGTTAGCTGCCGGCGGTTTGACCGGCGCGGCCGTGGTGACAGCAGGAGTCACGGCCGGGACGCAGATCGCCGCCGTCGCCTCCGCACCGGAGGCCGCGGCGCTGGAGAACGGCCTGGCCCGGACGCCTCCGATGGGCTTCAACAACTGGAACACCACAGGCTGCGGAGCGCAGTTCAACGAGGCGATGATCAAGGGCATCGCCGACATCTTCGTCGAGAAGGGTCTCAAGGACGCCGGCTACGAATACGTCAATCTCGACGATTGCTGGGCTTTGCCCTCGCGGAACGCCGCAGGCAATCTGGTCCCCGACCCGGTTCGCTTCCCGAACGGTATCAAGGCCGTCGCGGACTACGTGCACTCCAAGGGGCTGAAGTTCGGCCTGTACTCCAGCGCGGGCACCAAGACCTGTGCGGACGAAGGATTTCCGGGCGGCCTCGGGCATGAGAAGCAGGACGCCCAGCAGTGGGCCTCCTGGGGCGTCGACTACCTGAAGTACGACAACTGCAACAACACCGGCGCCGACGCGCGGACCCGGTACAAGACGATGGGCGACGCACTCGCCGCCACCGGCCGCCCGATCCTCTACAGCATCTGCGAGTGGGGCTCCAACTCACCCTGGAACTGGGCGCCGGCCATCGGCAACGCCTGGCGCACCACCGGCGACATCAACGACACCTGGTCGAAGATGCTCGAGAACACCCATGAGAACCAGCCCCGGGCGCAGTACGCCAAACCCGGTGCGTGGAACGACCCGGACATGCTGGAAGTCGGCAACGGCGGCATGACCGACACCGAGTACCGCACCCACTTCAGCCTGTGGGCGCAGATGGCCGCACCTCTGCTCATCGGCAGCGACATCCGCACCGCGAGCGAGGCGACGCTGAGCATCCTGGAGAACCGCGACGTCATCGCCGTCGACCAGGACCCCCTGGGCAAACAGGGCACCGTCGTCGCCTCCTCCGGCGGACTCGTCGTGATGACCAAGCAGCTGGCCAACGGCGACCGCTCAGTCACCCTTACCAACGAGAGCGGCTCCACCGCCACCGTCAGTACCACGGCCGCCGCGGTCGGGCTGCCGGGCGCGGCCTCGTACAAGCTCTCCAACCTGTGGTCCAAGGCGGTGTCGTCGACGAGCGGCATGATCAGCGCGTCGGTGCCCGCCCACGGCACCGTGATGTACCGGGTCTCGCTGGGCACCGGCAGCAGCATCGGTACGCCCCACCCGCTGATCAGCGCCTCCTCCCAGCGTTGCCTGGATGTGGAAGGCGCCGAGACGGAGCCCGGGACGAAGATCGAGATCTGGGACTGCAACGGCCGGCCCAACCAGGCCGTGACGCTCACCGCCGCAGGTGAGCTGCGCCTCTACAACGGCACGCAGTGCGTCGACGTCCACGAGAACGGGACCACCCGGGGCACCGCGGTGCAACTGTGGACGTGCAACGGCGGGGCCAACCAGCAATGGAAGCTCAACCCCAACGGGACCATCACCGGCGTCCAGTCGGGACTGTGCCTCGATGTCACAGGCGGCGACAAGCCGGCAGGCAATGTCAACGGCACCGCGCTGGAGCTGTGGACGTGTAACGGGGGTGCCAACCAGCAGTGGATCCTGGGCTGATCCGCCGTGCCCCCGCGGAAGCGGACTGCTGAGGCCGATGTGTGACCGCTCCAAGATGACAGCTCAATAGGTGCACCGGAGGTCGGCGCCGGCACGGCACGGGTCTCCGGTGCACCTCATGCATCCATGGAGTACTGCGATCACCCGCCCTACGAACGCGTCCGACGTGCGGTTTCCGAGTAACGACCAGGGATGGCGCATGCTGTTTCGTCGGTAGTCGGTCCTCGCCAGTGCACTCGGCGGACTACTCCAAGCGCAGCGGCAAGCACATGCCCCGGTGTGACCTGGAGGTGATCGCTTACGAATGAGCAGATTTTGACTGCGAGCAAGCTGGAAATCATCGTGGCGCGCACGCGCCCCGGGCGCGTCGGCCCGAGCGTCGCCCGCTGGATCGAGTCGCAGGCCGCGAAACAGGGGGGCTTCGACGAGATAGAGGTGGTGGACCTCGCCGAGGTGAACCTGCCTTTCATGAACGAACCCCACCACCCGAGGCTCGGCCGCTACACCCATCAGCACACGCGGGAGTGGAGCGCCAAAGTCGCCGAAGCGGACGCGTCTCTTGCGCTGTCGGACCAGCGGGGCAGCCATTTGCGCCCGACGCCCAAGGCTGTCCGACCGGTTTGGCCCCCCAGCCCAATGCGAGGGCGAGGAGACGATCGGTTGACTGGGACGCAGTCCGTGTCGTCGCTACCGGGTTCCGCCACAGCCAGAACAGAGCGTGGAGTCCGCTCGCCTTGGAGGCCGCCGTGCCCACATCCGCCCCCACCGCAACAGACCAGCCCCTCACCGCGCCCGATCCGACGGCCTTCCGTCATGTCCTCGGCCACGTCCCGACCTCGGTGTGCGTGGTGAGCGCCGAGACTCCGACCGGGCCGGTAGGTGTCACGGTCGGTAGCTTCGTCTCTGTGTCGCTCGACCCACCACTGGTGGCGTTCCACGCCGGCGGGACCTCGGCCAGTGCCGAGGCGATCGTTGACGCCGGGCACTTCTGCGTGAACGTCCTGACCGAGGACCAGCAGGACGTGTGCGCCGCGTTCGCCCGACGGACGGCGGACCGGTTCGCCACCGGCAGCTGGGAGTCCGCGCCAAGCACGGCCCCGCGTCTGGTCGGGGCGGCGGCCTGGATCGTGTGCGACGTGGAGGGCAGTGTTCCTGTGGGGGACCATGTGATGGTGGTGGGCCGCGTACGGGAGTTGGCCGCGGCTGACGGACAGCGCAGGCCCCTGCTCTTCCACCGCGGCCGACTGGTCCGCCTGGACCGCGCACACGGCGTGCACGCGCCCACGCACTCCTTCGGCTGGTGGGACCGGTGAATCTCCGGAACTCTCCCGGGACGGACATCGACCTTGTCACTCAGACCGCCCTGCGGGAGCGCCAAGGCCGCGACCGCGGTTGGTGGGGCCAGATGCGGGACTGCTACTGGCCCGACTCCACGGTCAACCTCAGCTGGCATCAGGGCACGGGCCCCGGATTCGTCGACGCCTCCGAAGCCATGGCGGGGCGCGGTGACGCCAGCGTGCACCGGCTGTCTCCGCCCACGGTGCAGATCGCCGGTGACCGGGCCTTCGTCGAGCTGCCCGCAGGTATCGAGGTACGGACCACCGTCGACGACGTCGCCGTCGACCTCGTCTCGTACACCCGCATCGTGCACGCATGGAGTGTCGCGACGGCCTCTGGCGCATCCTCGGTCTGGACTGCGTCTATGAGCGCGACGGGATCAGCCCGGTCCTGCCTGGCCGGCCGGTTGCGCTCACTCCTGACGACCTCGCACCGAACCGGAGCTCGTACGCGATTCTCACCTGGCACCTGGCCCGGCGCGGCTACGCGGTCTCCGGCGATCTCATGGGCGACGACCAGCCCGAACGGGTGGCGGCCTTCTACGCCGAGACGCTGAAGTGGGTCCACGGTTGACGGAACCGTGCACTCCGGTTGCGTCGCGAGCCCGACCAGGGCCCTCGAACTCACAGGCGGGATTTGCCTGCGGCACAGGGCGAGGCGTCGCGTCGTGCTGTGACGGCGGTATCCGTCGCAGGTGGCGAGAGGCGTAGAACCGGGGCGGACGCGGGTGGGGCGCGGACATCCATCGGTCCGACGCGCCCAGACCGCGCGCCGGCCTCACGCAGAGGTGGGGGCGTCGCCGGGACGCGCCGCCCGTCCGCCGTCCTCCCCGAGACGGCGGGAGATCGCACGGGCTGTCGCCCGCACCGCTGGGACGTAGCCTGCCTCTGCGAAGCCGGTACTGGGCGCTACGACCGACAACGCTGCCACCACCTCACTGCCCTCCCGTACCGGCGCGGCCACGGTGTCCAACGGCCAGGGGTGGCTCTGCCGACCGAAAGCGTGATCACCGCGCCGTACCTCCGCGAGGGCGCGGCGCAGATCAGCCGTGGTGCAGATGTCGTCATGGCCCTGTCGGAGACGGCCCTCGCCGGGCTCGTAAGTGGCGATGGCGTGGTCCTGGACGGCCGTCGGAGCGAAGGCGAGCAGTACCAAGCCGACGCCGGTGGTGGTGAGCGGAAGGCGTCCTCCCACGCGGTAGTGGACGGGGCTGGCGTCGAGCGCTGAGAGCCGCTCGACGAGCAGTGCCTCGCCCTGCTCGCGCACGGCGAGCAGCACATGCTGTCGCGTGACGTGGAAAAGGTCTTCCATGTAGGGCATGGCCACGGATCTCAGCCCGTGGCCCCGCGGCGCCAGGGAAGCGGTCTCCAGCAGGCGCAACCCCACCACGAAGCGGCCGTCGTCGAGACGCTCGAGCGCACCCGCATGGACGAGTGACCGGGCGAGCCGCAGAGCGCTGCTGCGGGGGATGCCGCTCCGCTGGGCGAGCTCGGCGAGAGTCTGCGCACGATGGTCGGCGTCGAACGCACCGAGCAGGGCGAACGCCCGATCGATGACCGGTTGCCCCTCAGCGGGCTTCCCGCCACGACGCAGCGGAGCGCCCTCCCCGGAATTCGATGTTTCATTCATCGGCATCACACATGCCATCCTACGGCGCCATTCCTACGCTGGTTGAGGTACGGACCCGCTATCAAGGGAGCACATCATGACCGCACATCATGACCCCCACCGGCCTCATCGATGTCCACGCCCACTTCGTCACCGAGAGCTACGTCGCGGCGGCCCGGTCCGCCGGCATCAAACACCCCGACGGAATGCCCGGCTGGCCCACGTGGAGCGTCGAACAGCACCTCGACCTCATGGACCACTCGGGAATCGAGAAGTCCTATCTATCGGTCTCCTCCCCGTCGGTGCACTTCGGCGACGACGAAGCGGCCCGCGCCCTCGCGCGCGAGGTCAACGAGTTCGGCGCCGGCGTCCGCGTCGAGCGTCCCCAGCGGTTCGGACACTTCGCCTCCCTGCCCCTGCCCGATCTCGAGGGCTCACTCGCTGAAGCCGCCTACGCCCTCGACGTACTCGGCGCGGACGAGGTCGCCGTCGAGACCAACCACCACGGTGTCTACCTCGGCGACCCCCGGTTCGAACCGCTGTGGGAGCACCTCGACCGCCGCGGAGCCCTCGTCTTCGTCCACCCCACGTCACCGCCCCACGCCGACGAACTCGCCCTCGGCCGGCCCCGGCCGACGCTGGAGTTCCTCTTCGACACCGCCCGCACTGCGAGCGACCTGCTCCTGCGCGGCGTCCTGACCCGCCACCCCCGGATCCGCTGGGTGCTGACCCACGGCGGGGGAGCGCTGCCGCTGCTCGCCGACCGCATCGACATGTTCAGCGCCGTGTTCCGCGACAGCTCCACGGACGCCCCCAGCGCCCTGGAGCAGTTCGGCCGCCTCTGGTACGACATGGCCGGGACGCCCTTCCCGCGCCAGATCCCGGCCCTGGACGCCGCGTTCGGCACCGAGCGCCTCCTGTACGGCAGCGACTACTGCTGGACACCTGCCGAAGGTGCGCTCGCCCAGGTCGCGTCAGTCGACTCGGCGGCCCAGCCGTCCGCCACCGACACCTGGCGCGACCTCACCACCCGCAACGCGGGGCGCCTGTTCACCGGGTGACGGCCGCCCGAAACCCGACGTCGTGATGGACACCAAGACACCATCAAGGAGAGACATGAGCAGGTACGTCAAGCCGTCCTCGATCAAAGGGCGCGTGGTGGTGCGGGACGTCACCGTGGTCGACCCGCTGGACGGGCGCCGCACGCCCGGCCAGGACGTGGTGGTCGAAGGGAGCCGGATCGCGTCCGTGACGGCGACCGGTGCCCCGGTCGCGGACGCGCACCTGGTGGAGGGCCGAGGACGCTTCCTCGTCCCGGCATACATGGACATGCACATGCACGCTCTGAACACGCCGGGGGACGTCGACGGAACCTACGCTCTGATGCTCGCGAACGGTGTCGTCGGATTCCGCCAGATGTCGGGTAACAGGGCGCTGCTGAAGTCCCGCCGCGAAGGCACGTTGCCCAGGCCGACCGGTGCGCCGGCCCTGAAAGCGACCGCTGGTGACCTGCTGACCCCGCTGAACGCCAGCACGGTCGACGGCGCGGTGCAGGCCGTGCGGGAACAGCACCGGGACGGTGCCGACTTCGTCAAGGCGGGCATGACGACGCGGGAGACGTTCCTGGCAGCCCTCAAGGAGGCGAACCGGCTGGGCATCCTCCTGGGTGGCCACCTGCCGGCCGACCTGGACCCCCGTGAGGCCGCGCGCGGCGGAACGTGGTCGATCGAGCACCTCGGTCCGGGTGTCACCGTGTTCGCTGCGGTTTCCTCCAAGGAGGGTGAAGTCCGCGCGAGCAACGCAACCCGCAAGCTGCCACCGATCCCCAAGATCAAGATCCCTGGCGCCGACAAGCTGGCGATGAAGTTGATCAAGGGAATGGTGACGAATCCCGCCACCAGCACGTCCGAGCGGGAGGCGCATGCCTACAACCTCGCCGACGGCTCCTATGACCAGGAGAAGGCCGAGGAGCTGGCGGCTCTGTTCGTCGAACACACCACCTGGCAGTGCCCGACCCTGATCCGGGTCCACACCCAGCAGTTCGGTGACTCCCCCGAACACACCCAGGACCCGCGGCGCCGCTACATGGCCCCCGAGGAACTCCGCGCCTGGGACAAGTCGTCGAAGAAGTTCTCCAAGCTTCCCGAAGCCACCCGCGACGCCCTGCACAACCACTGGGCCGCGCAACTGCGGATGACCAAGACCTTCGCAGACGCCGGAGTCCCGATGGTCGCCGGGACAGACGCCTGCGGAGCCGCAGGAATCATCCCCGGGTTCTCCCTCCACGACGAGTTCGATTACCTGGCGGAAGCCGGTCTCGACCCGTTGACCATCTTGCGGATGACAACGACCGAGCCGGCGCGGTTCCTGGGCGAGGAAGGAGCTTTCGGCCGGGTCGCTCCCGGCATGCCCGCCGATCTGGTGCTCCTGGAGGAGGACCCGCTGGAGGATCACACCGCCCTGCGCAAGATCACGGGAGTGATGAGGGACGGTTCCTGGTGGTCCCGTGCCGACCTGGACGCCGTCCTGGCGCGCATCGCCGCCAAGCCCGGCGCCCGCTGACGGCGCCCGAGGGCGCGCCGGTGGAGGGGCCTGCCAGGGGCCGCGCAGCGGCGTCCCATCGCCGCAGTTGCTATGTGGTGGCGGCGGAACTGTAATCGCGAGCACCTCAGGCTGGGCCCCTGATTCCGGCACGTGAAGCCCGGCAGACGGCCTTGCCGGGTTTCGCGCGGAGGGTGGGGAGATGCCGGGCAAGCGTAATCCGCAGGCGGTTGGAGTTCGGCCGGCTCAGGCGCAGTCCGCCCAACGAAGCTCAACTCCCGCAGGGGTCGGCCGCCGTTGTTCAACGAGGCCGACCAGCACGAGCGCCGTGCAGTGGAGGGTGGCATCAAGCGCCTCAACAGGCATCGGGCCGGGGCCAAGGGAGATGACGGGCCGTCAAGATCGCTCGAGGCTTCCACCACCGGGATCTTCCGGTGGCTGTCCGGCACGCGGCTCAGCAATCGTGCCGCAACTCACAGCAGCGTCCACTTCTGGTTGGATCCGCCGTTGCAGTCCCACAACACCAGTCGTGTGCCGTCAGAAGAGGAGCTCGCGGGCAGGTCCAGGCACCGTCCGGACGCCGGGTTGCGATACCCACCGTTGTAGGACTGCCAGACCTGGTTGGTTCCGCTGTTGCAGTCCCACAGGACCGTCTGGGTGCCGTTGGCCATACCCGCACCCTTGGCGTCCAGGCACTTGCCCAGCGCCCGTAGCGTGCCGTCCGCCGGGGCGGACCACCGCTGTGCGTCGGTGTTGTTGCAGGCCCACGACTGCACGGCGGTGCCGTTGTCGGACCTGCCTCCGTCGACGTCCATGCACTTGCCGGCGATCGCGGATCTCACCTGACCACCGATGGGGGCGGGTTCGCCGATCCACCCGGCAGCTTCGGCGGCCGCGATGCCATCGCGGAAGGCGGCGGACATCTTCCGGTAGCCGGCGTCATTCGGGTGCAGACCGTCGGCCAGATCGCCTGTGGTCAGACCACCCATGTCGACGTGGCGCACATGCTTGCCCGCAGCCTGCTTCGTCTGGACCATGCCGGGAATCCGCTGGTTGAACGCGCCTCTGTTCGCCTCGATCGTAGAGTTCGTGGAAACGGTCAGCGACGCGACCAGCACGGTCGCGTCAGGCGCCGTCGTCGTCACCTGGTCGATGAGCGCGCTGAGCCGGTCCGCGGCGGTAGGCACCTGATAATTCTGGCCCAGGTCGTTGGTGCCGATCATGAGGGTCACGACATTGGGCCGGTAGCGGCAGAGCGAGGCGTCCGCGATCGAGGAGATCTGGTCGATCCTCCAGCCGGAGTGGCCTTCGTTGTCGGGGTCCTGCATGGAGCCCGCTCGGGACGATCCCACGAAGTCCAGTGCGTACCCTCCGGCATTTAACTCGCTCCAGAGCGGGCCTCTGTAGCCGTTTCCGGTGCTGCTGCCGATTCCGTCGGTGATCGAGTCACCCAGCGGCATGAGGCGCAGCGCGGACGCCGCAGGCGCCTGCTCCGCCGCGGAGGCGGGCAGCGCGCCGCTCCAGAGCACACCTGCGGCGGTGGTCAACGCCAGGGGGAGAGTTGCGATGAACCTTTTCATCGACCAGTCCTCACTGTGGGTTCGATTGATCCAGGTTGGTCGGCGTCCGACGCTTCCGGATCGGCGCCGGGCCGTCCATGGCCGTCACCGGCAGCAGTCGACGAGTCTGTCCTCGGTCTATCGGCCCACTGCGGCGTTGTGGAGGTCGAGCACGCTCTGCCGAACAGAACTCAGTGGCTTCATGGAGGAGGCTCCCGAAACGTCTGGTCGCCGTGGGGGCGCTGTGCCATCCGGCTGGGAGCGCTCTCTGAAGCTAGCCAGCATGCATGGTCACGTCAACGCATTGACTGCATCGGGAAATTTTAGGTCCTGTTGATGGACCTTCTTGACAGGCGCCCGTGCCAGCGGTCTTATGTGCTTGCTGTCGTCGCTCCTCAGAAGAGCTTTCGGCGTCCACACGGTAGGTGCGCACGGTTCGCGGCCCTCGTCGGGCCGGACTTCGGGACCGGAGTGAACAGCAAGCGTCATCTTCCAGTCCTCGCTGGCGAGAAGTACGTACATGACCGCCCCCTCGCCGCCGTCTCCGCCTCCGTGCAGGCGGATGTCAGGGGCGTCGAAGCGCTGACCCTCCGGGCCGCGGACGCTGAGGACGGCAACGCCCTCGACCACACAGAACGGGCCGAGGTGACAGCGCACCGCGAAACCAGGTCCGGGTGCGATGCCCCGGCCTCTCCATCAGCGGTGTCTGCGGACGCTCACGATCTCCGCAGGCACTCCCGCGGGACCAGGTCCACCGCACACACACATAGGAGGACGCACATGATCAGACGTAGAACGTTACTCGCGGCAGCAGCGGCGATCGGTGTCACCGCGGTCGGCGGGACAGCTTCGCGGAGTCCCGCGGAGGCGACGGAGCGCACTTCGGCCGACGCGCCCGGCGCCAGGGTGCTGGGAACTGTCAACACCGATGCGGCCTTCGCCGCGCTGAACAGCGCCTTCCTCATCTCCGACGGAGGGCAGCGGTACTACAAGACGTCCCTCAACAACGCGGAGAAGGACTACTTCTGGCGTCAGGCGCTGGACATCCAAGCGGTACAGGACGTGCACGACAGCGCCCCACGTGCGGAAACCCGTGATCTGGTCACCCGACTCCTCGACACATTCCTGCAGCAGAACCGAGGTTCGGGTGCGTTGTACGACTGGAACTGGAACGAGTACAACGACGATCTGCTCTGGGCCGGACTGGCCTTCGTGAGAGGCCACAAGATCACAGGCAACCAGACCTACCTGAATCAGGCGAGGTACGCCTTCGACCGCGTCTACGACCGGGGCTGGGACAACGCCCTCGGCGGCGGCATCTGGTGGGACATCCGCAGACGCGACAAGAACGCGCTCAGCAACAGCCCGGCGGTCATCCTCGGCTGCCTGATCTACGAGTCCAACGGGGACCGCGGATATCTGGACAAGGCACGAGCGATCTTCGACTGGCTGTGGGCGAGGTTGCTCGACCGCTCGACCGGCGGTGTGTACGAGACCATGTACGCCGACGGAACTCGATCGAGCGGACAGTCGGTGTACTCGGCAGGTGCCTTCGTCGGCGCCGCTCAAGCCCTGTACCGGAACCAAGGCCAAGGAAGCCTGTTCGACGATGCCAGACGGACGGTCGACTGGGTCATCCGGGACCGCACCGCCAACGGGATCATGACCAACGGGCAACGGGAGGGCACGTGGCAGTCGGAGTTCGCCCGAGGGATGGGCGAGTTCGTCCGTGAGAACAGCCTCTGGGATCAGTACTACGACTTCATGAAGCGCAACGCGGATGCGGCATGGAGCGCCCGGCGTACCGACCTCAACTTGACCTGGAACCGTTGGGACGCGCAGACACCGCGCGATGACACCAGGGCGATCGAGGCCATCGGTGCGGTGATCATGCAAGCGGTCACTCCGGTCAGCCGGCCGTAGCGACGAGCGTGTGATGGGGACCCGCTGGATGCGACGAGCCGGGTGTGGCTTCGGCATCCGGTGGGTTCACCTCTTGCTTGGTGCGATGCGCCCGAGTGCGTGGTGCACCGCCGAGTTCGAGAGGGGGCGGCCGATCACCGGGTTCGCGCCTTCGAGTGTCCTTCGCGGTCACACGGCCGACGCGTCCGTCGTGAGGGCGCGGTCGATCTGGGCAGGGGCCAGGGCGTGCTCGATCGCCAGGATGCCGGCACCGATCGCGCCCGCGTTCTCGCCGATCCGGCTCGGCTCGATCCGCAGGACGTCAGTCGCCAGCGGGTTGGACCGGCGGTAGACCGCCTCGCGGACCCCCGCGAGAAGTTGGTCGTGCACGGCGGCCAGGGCGCCGCCGACGACGACCGTCTCCGGGTTGAAGAAGTTCACCAGCCCGGACAGCACCTCGCCGACCGCGCGGCCGGCCTCGCGGACCATCCGGACGGCCTCGCGATTTCCCTCCCTGACCAACTGCACGATGTCGAGGGTTCCGACAGCCTCCAGTCCCAGTTCCCGCAGCTGTTCGGCCAGTGCGGCACCTCCCGCGATTGCCTCAAGGCAGCCAGAGTTGCCGCACCGGCATGGCTCCTCCCGCTCACCGACGCGGATGTGCCCGATGTCTCCGGCCGACCCCCGCGCGCCCCGGTGGATGCGGCCGTCGGCGACGATGCCGCAGCCGATGCCAGTGCCGACCTTCAGGTACAGCAGATGCAACGTGCTGAAAAAGGCCCGGCGTTGCTCGGCCAAGGCCATGACGTTCACATCGTTGTCCACCAGTGCCCGGACACCGAACCGTTCCTCGAAGAAATCGGGAATGGGGTAGTGGTGCCAACCAGGCATGATCGGCGGATCCACCGGGCGTCCGGTCGAGAACTCCACCGGGCCAGGCACGCCGACGCCGATGGCACGCAGCGTCCGCGGGCCGTTACCGTCACCTGCTTCGAGCAGCATGCGCAGGGTGCGCTCGACGTGGCCGAGGACCGCCTCGGGCCCGTCCTCAATGGTCAACGGCTCCTCGCGGGCTACGAGCAGGGCGCCGCTGATGTCCAGCAGCCCCACCCGGCAGTGCGAGGCCCCGATGTCGACACCGGCGATGGCGTGGTCGTGGGTCCGCAAAGAGAGCCGACGCGGCGGGCGTCCGCCGGTGGAGGGTGCCTCGGAGTCCTCGTCGATGAAGCCGTGGGCGATAAGGGCGTCGACGCGCTGGGAGACGGTGGAGCGGGCGAGTCCGGTACGCCGGGCGATCTCGGCGCGCGTGACGGCGACGCCAGAACCGATCAGAGCCAACACCTCGCCGGGCGTCTGGCCGGGCGGGGCACCCGGGGCGGTGCTGTGATCCGACGACAAAGGCGACGAGAAATATGCGTTCACAGTAGCAACCTTAAGGATCGTCTCGGCTGTGGACCATACTTTGTTCGACGATCGGGCAAAGTCGAGCCTCTGGTGCTGTAAACATTTGTGCTTCAGCTGTTGACAGGACAAAGTTAGCTCGCAATCCTGCCGGACATGCTGACGATGAGCAGTGTCTCGAAGAGCTTCCTCGGGGCGAGGGTGTTACACGGGGTGTCACTCGACCTGGAACCGGGCGAGGTTCACGCCCTGGTCGGGGAGAACGGCGCGGGCAAGTCCACGTTGATGAAGGTGCTCGCCGGGGAGCACGCCCCTGACGAGGGCACCATCACCCTCGACGGCACCACCCGCGCCTTCTCGCACCCCGTACAGGCACAAGCCGCCGGAATCGCTCTCATCCATCAGGAGTTCGCCCTCCTCCCGCACCGCACCGTCGCGGAGAACGTCTTCCTCGGCCGCGAGCCGGTGCGCCGGGGGCTGGTCGACAGGCGGGCGATGGAGCGGCGCACCGCCGAGCTGCTCGCAGAGCTGGACGAAACCGGGATCGACCCCCGTATGCACATCAAGGAACTGTCGGTGGCCCGGCAGCAGACCGTGGAGATCGTCAAGGCGCTGGCCGCCTCCGAGGTCCGCGTCCTGGTCATGGACGAGCCGACCGCCCCCCTGGCCGACCACGAGGTGGAACTGCTCTATGCGCTGATCCGCCGGCTCGCCGCCCGTGGCATCGGGATTCTCTACATCAGCCACCGGCTGCGGGAGGTCTTCGACCTCTCCCAGCGCATCACCGTACTGAAGGACGGCCGCAAGGTTGCCGCCCTCACCACCGCCGAGACCACCCCCGACGAGGTGGTGCGGGCCATGGTCGGCCGTGCGCTGCGCTCCTACTACCCGCCCCGCGCCGAACCCGGAGACATCGGCGGGCCGCTCCTGACCGTCACCGACGCCGGCAACGAGCGCCTCACGGGCATCGGGCTGACCTTGCGCGCCGGCGAGGTCACCGGGGTCGCCGGCTTACAGGGCTCGGGTCGCACCTCGCTGGTGCGGGCCCTGTTCGGCGCCGCGCCCTTCACCCGCGGCCGGATGACCGTATCGGACCGGCCACTGCTGCCCAACAGTCCGCGGCAGGCGATCCGCGGTGGCATCGCACTGGTCACCGAGGACCGCAAGGCCGAGGGCCTGGCGCTGCGTCAGTCCGTACGTGACAACGCCCTGCTCGTCACCCGGGCCGTCTCCGGCGTCGGGAGACAGGACGTCGCCGGGTTGCTGGAGCGGGTCGCGCTGCGCTCCCGCGGCCTGGACCAGGAGGTGCGCTACCTCTCCGGGGGCAACCAGCAGAAGGTGGTCATCGCCAAGTGGCTCGCCGCCCGTCCCCGGGTGCTGCTGTTCGACGAACCGACCCGTGGTGTGGACGTCGGTGCGAAGTCCGCGATCCACACGCTCGTGCGCGAACTCGCCCGGGAGGGGCTCGCCGTGCTCATCGTCTCCTCCGAATTGCCTGAGCTGATCGGCATGAGCGACCGGATCCTGGTGATGGCCGACGGAGCGCTGGTGGGCGAACTGCCCGCGGGCGCCACCGAGGAGGATGTCATGCGGCTGGCGACCGGGGACACCGCCGACCGGTTCGAGGGGAGTGCCGCATGACGGCCGTACCTGGCGGGCCCGCGGCACAGGTCGCGCCCCGCAGGCCGAACCCCCTGTCCCGCATCCGCCTCGGCGACCCCGTGGTCGCCGTGTGGCTGGCCGCGCTCGCGGTCACCCTCGTCGGCTGGATCGTCGTGGCCGCGGACGGCGGCGAGTTCATGACGCGATCCACCGTCACGGGCATCCTCCAGAACTCGGTCGCCCTGGGCCTGGTCGCGGTCGGCCAGTCGGTGGTGATCCTCACCGGCTCCCTCGACCTCTCCGTCGCGTACCTCGTCAGCCTCGGGACCCTGGTGGCCGCGGAGATGATGGAGAGCGGCAGCGGCCTCACCGCGGTCCTGGCGGTCCTTGCGCTGTCCGCCGTCGTCGGCGTCGCGAACGGGCTGATCGTCACCGGGCTGAAGGTCAACGCGTTCATCGCGACGCTCGGCATGGCGTTCATCCTGCGCGGCTACATTGAGGACACCTACACCGGCCCCGCCGGCCACGTGCCCGCCTCCTTCCGGCGTCTGGGCTACGACCGCATCGGTTTCGTGCCCGTCTCCGTTCTCCTGCTGATCGCGGTCGCCGTCGTCGCCTGGCTGATCACCCGGCGCACACGCCTCGGCCACCACATGTACGCCACCGGCGGCGACGAGCACGCCGCCCGGCTGTCCGGCGTGCGCACCGGACGCACCGTCGTCCTGGCGCACGTCCTGTGCTCGCTGTGCGTCGGTGCCGCTGCCCTGTTCCTCGCCGCCCGGCTCGGCGCGGGCGCCCCCTGGGCGGGCACGGACGCACGCTACGACCTGGAGTCGATCGCCGCCGTCGTGCTCGGAGGCACGGCTCTCGCCGGCGGACGCGGCGGAGTGACCGGCACCCTCGGCGGCGTCCTGGTCCTCTCTGTGCTGGACAGCATCTTCAACCAGCTCTCCGTCGACCCGTTCTTCAAGAATGTCGTGCGCGGGGTCGTCATCATCGCCGCCGTCGCCCTCTACGCCCGGCCCCGCTCGGAACGGCCCTCCGGACGGCCGCGCCGCGGTGGCCGGGGACGGGCGAAACAGGGCGGGACGCCGGGGCTCCCGAGGCAGGAGCAGTCCGCATGACCACCACCATCACGACCGAGACCCACACCCCGAACACCGCCGTCCGGGCGGTCCGGCGCCTGGGCACCGGCGCCCCCGTCTACGGGCTCCTCGTCGTCCTGCTCGCCGCCCTGGCGATCACCGACCCCGGCTTCTACGACCCCGACAGTTTCCTCGCCTTCGTCAAACGCGCAGCCCCGCTGGTGATCCTCGCCGTGGGCCAGTACCTCGTCATCGTCTCCGGTGGCTTCGACCTCTCCGTCGGCGCAGTGGTGACCGCCGGAGTGGTGGCCGGAGCCGAGTTCTACGGCTCCTACCCGGACGCCCCCTGGTTGCTCGTCACCGCCGGGCTCCTGGTGGCCGGGGCGGTGGTGGGGCTGGCCAACGGGCTCATCACCACCAGGTTACGGGTGCCGTCGTTCATCACCACCCTCGGCATGATGCTGATCCTCGAAGGTGCCGTCTTCTACTGGACCGGCGGCTCACCACAGGGCGTACTGCCCCAGAACTTCCGGGAGTTCGGGCGTGGCACCGCGGGTGGCTGGCTGCCCTGGGCGGTTCCCGCCTGCGTCCTGGTCGGCGCCGCCGCGGTGTGGCTGATGCGTTCCGACTTCGGCCGCACGCTCCTCGCCACCGGGGACAGCGAACGCGCGGCGAACCTTGCGGGCGTTCGCGTCCCCCGCGTTCGCACCCTCGCGTTCGTGCTCTCGGGCACGGCCGCCGCCCTGGCGGCGGTGCTCGTCGCGGGCTTCTCCGGTGTCTCCGCCCAGGCGGGCCGCGGCCTGGAGTTCGAGGCCATCACCGCGGTCGTGCTCGGCGGGGTCCTCCTCGGCGGCGGACGCGGATCCGTCGTGGCCGCCATGGCCGGGGCCTTCTCCCTCCAGGCGCTCTTCACACTGCTCAACCTCCAAGGCGTCTCCGGCGCGCTGGAGTCCACCGTCCAGGGCGTCATCGTCATCGCGGCCGTCGGTCTCGGAGCCACCGGGCGTCCGGGACTGAACCGCTTACGCCGTCACCGATCACAACCATCCGGAGGCACCTCCTCATGAGCCGCGCACTTCGTACCGGACGACCTGGCGGCCACGCCCGTCCAGCCGTCCCACTCGTCGCCCTTCTGACAGCGGCGCTGCTGTCGTCCTGCTCATCCGATGTGCCCCAGGACGACGCGGCGGGCGGCGCCACCGCCTCGGCGCAGTCCCAGAACAGCGGCGAGGAGTCGAAGTTCTTCGATCCGGCGGCGTACGAGCGCCAGCTCGCGCTCGCCGGGACAACACCTCAGGGCCCGGCGGACAAGCCGTGGGAGCAGATGCTGGACCCGGAGATGACCAAGGCGTCGAAGTACGCCAAGACGGGAGGCGCCAAGGACGTCCACCTCTGCTTCTCCAACGCCGGCGTCTTCAACCCCTGGCGGCAGGTGGGACTCAAGAGCATGAAGGCGGAGGTGGAACTGCACGACGAGATCACTAAGTTCACCGTTCTGGACGCGCAGGGCAAGGACGACAAGCAGATCTCCGACATCCAGCAGCTGTCCGGTCAGGACTGCGACGCGCTCATCGTCTCGCCCAACACCACCGCCACCCTCACCCCGGCGGTGCAGGAGGCCTGCGGCAAGCTACCGGTGATCGTGTTCGACCGGGGCGTGCAGACCGACTGCGGAGTCACCTTCATCAGCCCCATCGGCGGCTATGCCTACGGTGCCGCGGCAGCCGACTTCCTGGTCGACAAGGTGGACAAGGGCGGCAAGATCGTCGCGCTGCGCATCTCGCCCGGTGTGGACGTCCTGGAAAATCGCTGGGCCGCCGCTGAGAAGGCCTTCGACAAGGCCGGACTCGAGGTGGCCGAGGTGAAGTTCACCGACGGCGACCCCTCGAAGACCAAGTCGATCGTCGCGGACGCCCTCTCCAGGCACGGCACGATCGACGGGATCTGGATGGACTCCGGTGCCACCGCCGTCGCGGCGGTCGAGGCCTTCGAGGACGCGGGCAAGGACGTGCCACCGATCACCGGCGAGGACCAGCAGGACTTCCTCCAGGCATGGAAGGACAAGGAGCTCACCGCCATCGCACCGGCATACCCGACCTTCCAGTGGCGCACGCCGGTGATCGCCGCGCTGCGCATCCTGGGGGGTAAGGAGGTTCCGAAGCAGTGGACCCTGCCCCAGCCGGTCGTGACCGAGGACAACTTTGACCAGTACTACAAGGAGGGCATGCCGCCCCTGCACTACGGCGCCTGCGGCTGCGAGAAGCTGCCCGGCTACCCCGGTGACTGGGGTGGCAAGTGAGGCCGGCCGTGCGGCGCGAGATCGGCGCCAACCCCTGGATCTGGCATTCACCGGTCACCGGGGAGGCCCTCGCCGAAGTGCTGCCGCGCCTCGCCGGGTGGGGCTTCGACTGCGTCGAGATCCCGCTGGAACAGCCCGGCGACTGGCAGCCCGCCAACGTCGCCAAGCTCATGGGCGACCAGGGCCTCACGCCCGCCGCGGTGCTCGCGGTGATGCCGCCGGGACGCGATCTCGTCCGCGCCGACCCCCCCGTGGTCCGCGCCGCCCAGGACTACCTACGGCAGTGCGTCGACGCGGCCGCGCGGATCGGTGCGCCGGTCGTGGCCGGCCCCGTCTACGCTGCCGTCGGCCGCACCTGGCAGATGGACGACGCCGAGCGGACAGCGGCGTACGAGCAGTGGCGGGAGAACATCGCGCCAGTCGTCGCGCACGCCGCCGAGACGGGCGTCCGGATTGCCGTCGAACCACTCAACCGGTACGAGACGAGTCTGTTCAACACCGTCGATCAGACGGTGGCAGCGATGGACGGGCTGCCCGCCCGCACCATCGGCATCGCGCTCGACACATACCACCAGAACATCGAGGAGCGCTCACTGCCCGACGCTGTACGTCGAGCCACGGGCCGCCTCTTTCACGTCCAGGTGTGCGCCAACGACCGGGGCGCGCCGGGCGACGACCATCTGGACTGGCCGGGCTTCCTCGACGCCCTGGACGCCGAGGGCCACCAAGGGCCGCTGTGCATCGAGTCGTTCACCGCGCACAACGCGACGATCGCGGTCGCCGCCTCCGTGTGGCGGCCCCTCGCTCCCAGCCAGGACGCCCTCGCCACCCGGGGCCTGGCCTTCCTCCGGGAGACTGAACGCCGTCCCGCCCGCCCCGCGCTCTTCAGCCCGCCGCCGGCCTGACATCCCACCGCTCGTGTTCCACGCACCTCGTCCGGATTCCCCGGGATTTCCCCTGTCCGATCCACGACTGCAGGAGCCGCACATGAGATCAACGATGACGAGATGGGTGCTGAGCTTAGTCAGCTCCACCCTCCTCGTAACCGGCCTGGCCACACCGGCCACCGCCCATCCGGAGGGCTTCCACGTCCTCCTGTTCACCAAGACCGCGCCGGGCGCCTACCGGCACGACTCCATCCCAGCCGCCACCACCATGTTCGACCAGGTCGCCGCCGAACGCGGATGGGAGCTGACCAAGAGCGAGAACGCGGCAGTCTTCAACGACGCCGACCTCGCCGAGTACGACGTGGTAGCCATGGTCCAGACCTCCGGCATGGTCTGGGAGACGGACGCCCAGCGCCAGGCCGTGCAGAAGTACGTGCACAACGGCGGTGGCATCGCGGCCGTCCACAACACGCTCGACATGGGCATCGAGAACGACTTCCCCTGGTGGGACGAACTGGTCAACGGCGGCGCCCACATGCCCGCCCACTCGCCCGGCAGTCTCCAGGGCACCGTCAAGGTCGCCGACCGGGTCCACCCCTCCGCCTCGCACCTTCCCGACCGCTGGACACGCACGGAGGAGTGGTACAACTTCGACCCGAACCCGCGCGGCGATGTGCACGTACTGGTCACCGCCGATGAGACCACGTACAACCCGGGCAGCGAGGCCATGGGGCCCGACCACCCGATCTCCTGGTGCCGCGACGCCGAGGGCGGCAGCGTGTGGGCCACCGCCATGGGCCACGACGCAGCCAGCTACTCGGACCCGCAGTTCCGCAACCACGTGGTGGGCGGGGTCGAGACCGCGGGCGGCAAGGTCAAGGCGGACTGCGGCCCGACGACCTGGGGCGCCTACGAGAAGGTCCCGCTGGACGAGAACACCACAGGCCCGGCGGCCCTGGACATCGCCGACGACGGCCGGGTGTTCTACGCCGAGTACGGCGGCAAGGTGAAGGTCCACAAGCCCGGCAGCGGCGATGTGGTCACCGCCGCCACGATCGACGTCTACACCGGCGGCGAGGACGGACTGACCGGCCTCGCACTGGACCCGAACTTCGCCACCAACCACTGGATCTACCTGATGTACTCGCCGGCCGGCGGCACCGAGGACATCGCCCGCGTATCGCGGTTCACCGTCAACGGCGACAGTCTCGACAAGGCCAGCGAGAAGGTCGTCATGAAGGTCCCCTCTTCACGCCAGTCACCGGAACCAGGCCACACCGGCGGTTACATCACGTTCGGGCCCAACGGCAACCTCTACATCGGCACCGGTGACGACACCGAGCCGTTCCGCTCCGACGGCTATGCCCCGATCGACGAGCGTGCGGGACGTGCCGACAACGACGTCCAGCGCACCTCGGCCAACACCAACGACCTGCGCGGCAAGATCCTCCGCATCCATCCGGAAGCCAACGGCACCTACACCGTCCCGGCAGGCAACATGTTCGCGCCGGGCACTGCGAAGACCAAGCCCGAGATCTACGTGATGGGCTTCCGTAATCCCTTCAGGTTCTCCGTCGACCCCGCCGACGGCACCCTGTACGCAGCCGACTACGGACCGGACGCCGGCTCCGACAACGCCGCCCGAGGCCCGGCGGCGATCGTCGAGTGGAACATCATCAAGCAACCCGGCTTCTACGGCTGGCCGTACTGCGTCGGCGACAACATTCCCTACCGCGACTACAACTACGCCACCGGCCAGTCCGGCCCCAACTTCAACTGTGCCGCCCCGGTCAACAACTCGCCCAACAACACCGGCCTCACCAACCTCCCGGCGGCCAAGAAGGCGGACGTCTGGTACGGCAACGGCGCCAATGGCGGGAAGTTCCCGGAGATGGGCGACGGCGGTGAGGCGCCCGCCGCCTTCCCCGTGTACCACTACGACCCCGACAACCCGTCGGAGACGAAGTTCCCGGCCTACTTCGACAGGACGCCGTTCTTCGGCGAGTGGTCGCGCAACGACCTGCACGAATTCCGGCTGGACGACGACGGGAAGCTACTCAAGATCAACGACTTCCTGCCGAACCTGAGCTTCAAGTCCCCGATGGACATGAAGTTCGGCCCGGACGGGGCGATGTACCTGCTGGAGTGGGGAAGTGGCTTCGGCCGGGACAACCCGGACGCCGGCCTCTACCGCATCGACTACAGCTCGGGTGACCGGCGTCCCCTCGCTGTGGCCACCGCGACCCCCACGTCCGGGCCCGCACCGCTGACCGTGAAGTTCTCCAGTGACGGATCGCGCGACCCGGAGGGTGGCACACTCACCTACCGCTGGGACTTCGGCGATGGTGCGACCTCCGACCAGGCATCCCCGACGCACACCTATACAGCGAAGGGGCAGTTCACCGCCCAGCTCACGGTCACCGACACCGGCGGCCGTAACGGCACCGCCAACCTCACCGTGACCTCAGGCAACAGGGCGCCGACCGTGAAGCTCTCCCTGCCGAACGGCGGCATGTACGACTGGGGCGACCGGATCCCGTACACGGTGAACGTCACCGACCCGGAGGACGGCACGATCGACTGCACCAAAGTCAGAACCGTGCCCTCGCTCGGACATGACGAGCACGCGCACGACACCGACGCGATCACCGGCTGCTCGGGCACCATCGTCCCGGAGACCGACACCGGCCACGCCGACCTGAACGTGTCCTACGTCGCCTCCTCCAGCTACACGGACAAGGGCGCCTCCGGAGCGCCCGCCCTGGCCGGCAGTGCCAAGGCGGTACTCCAGCCCAAGCACAAGCAGGCCGAGTACCACACCCGGCAGTCCGGCGTCCGGGTCGTCTCACAGGGCGGCGCAGAGTCCGGGGGCCGGCTCGGCGACATCAGCAACAACGACTGGGTCTCCTACTCGCCGGTCAACTTCACCGGCATCGACAAGGTCTCGCTGCGGCTGTCCTCACCCTCCGGCGGAGGCACGGTCGAGCTGCGCGACGGCTCACCGACCGGCGCGCTGATCGCCACTGTGCCGGTTCCGAGCACGGCTGGCTGGGACAATTACCAGAGCACACCGGCGGTCGATGTCACCAAGCCCGGCGGGACGACCGAGCTCTACCTGGTCTTCAAGACCGCGCCGGCCGGCTCGTACGACATCGACTCGATGACCTTCGTCGGGAAAGGCGTCGGCCAGGGCGGCGCGTCCGTCCCGGCACAGATCACCGGCATCGGCGGAAAGTGCGTCGACGTCAACGGCCGGAGCGCGACGAATGGCGCCAAGGTGCAACTGTGGGGCTGCAACGGCGGTGACAACCAGAAGTGGCAGGCCACGGGCTCCACACTCCGGTCGATGGGCAAGTGCCTCGACGTGGACGCCGCGGGCACGGCTAACGGAACCAAGGTCCAGCTGTGGGACTGCCACGGCGGCACCAATCAGGACTGGTCCGTGCAGTCGGACGGCACCATCCGCAACCGCGGCGTCTGCCTGGACACGGCCGGTAGCAGTGGGGCGGACGGAACCCAGTTGGTCATCAACCGCTGCGACGGCCGCGCGTCGCAGAAGTGGACGGTGACATGACCGGTCGGGGCTGATCGGCAGGCGCGGGACCGGGGCCCCCCCCCCCTGCGCGCCTCCCCAAAAGCGTGGCGCCCACCCCCACCCCTGCGGCCGCTGCAAGCGGGGTGGTGGCGCGGGGGCCGCCGCGTGCAGGGCCCCGGCGCCAACACCC
>NZ_JBEXWB010000036.1:0-33857 GCF_040629645.1 Streptomyces sp. NPDC005899
GTGGCGGGTGAGTCGGCCGAGCTGCGCGAGGCCCGCAAGCGCATCCGGCTCCTGGAGCAGGAGAACGGGGTGCCGCGCAGGGCTGCGGCGTGTCTGTCGCGGCCCAACCTGCCGTCGAAGCGACGTACCCGCTCGTCCGCGAGCCGGCCGCCGCCCCTGCCCCTCACCGTGTGGTGTGGCTGTCCGCCCGAACGGGGGCGTCGGTGTGCTTCCTGACATCGGCGAAGGTGACACCGGGGGCCGTCTCGACGAGGGCGAGGCCGCGAGCGGTCACGTCCAGCACACAGAGATCGGTGATGACGCGGTGCACGCAATGCCGGCCGGTGAGGGGGAGCGTGCACTCCTGGAGGATCTTGGGGCTGCCGTCCTTGGCGGTGTGCTCCATGAGGACGATGACGCGGCGGGCGCCGTGGACCAGGTCCATCGCCCCGCCCATGCCCTTGACCATCTTGCCGGGGATCATCCAGTTGGCGAGGTCGCCCCCGGCCGAGACCTGCATGGCGCCGAGAACGGCGGTGTCGATGTGCCCGCCGCGGATCATGCCGAAGGAGAGCGCGGAGTCGAAGAAGGAGGCCCCGGGCAGGACGGTGACGGTCTCCTTACCGGCGTTGATGAGATCCGGGTCGACCTCGTCCTCGGTGGGGTAGGGGCCGGTGCCGAGGATGCCGTTCTCCGAGTGGAGCACGACGTGGACTCCGGGCGGGAGGTGGCCGGGTATGAGGGTGGGCAGGCCGATGCCCAGGTTGACGTAGGAGCCGTCAGCGAGTTCTTCGGCCGCGCGGGAGGCCATCTGTTCACGGGTCCAGGGCATCAGATGCTCACCGTCCTCTTCTCGACAGGTTTGTCAGCGGCTTGTCCAGGGGTGAGTTCCACGATTCTCCGTACGTAGACGCCGGGCAGGTGCACATCGTCGGGTGCCAGCTCGCCCGGTTCGACGAGTTCCTCGACTTCCGCGATGGCGACGCGGCCGGCCATGGCCGCGAGCGGGTTGAAGTTGGCGGCGGCTCGGCGGAAGACGAGGTTGCCGTGCCGGTCGCCGCGCCAGGCCCGTACGAGGGCGAAGTCGGTGGTGATGCCGTGCTCCAGGAGGTACGGCCGCCCCGAGAAGTTCCTGGTCTCCTTGGGCGGTGAGGCGACGGCGACCGATCCGTCGGGTGCGTAACGCCAGGGAAGGCCACCCTCCGCCACCTGGGTGCCGACGCCGGCTGGAGTGTAGAAGGCGGGGATGCCCGCGCCGCCGGCCCGCAGGCGTTCGGCGAGCGTGCCCTGCGGGGTCAGCTCCACCTCGAGTTCTCCGCTGAGGTACTGCCGGGCGAACTCCTTGTTCTCGCCCACGTAGGAGCCGGTGACCCGGGCGATGCGCCCCGCGGCGAGCAGGATGCCCAGGCCGCGGCCGTCCACGCCACAGTTGTTGGAGACGACCTCCAGCCCGGCTGCCCCCTGTTCGTGCAGGGCGTCGATGAGGGCGTCAGGAACTCCGGAGAGCCCGAAACCGCCGACGGCGAGTGAGGCGCCGTCGGGGATGTCGGCGACCGCCTCGGCGGCACTGCCGCTGACCTTGTTCACGTGCGTGGTTCCTCTCGGGTGATGGCGACGGACAGGACCGTGGTCCAGCCACCGTCGACGACGAGGCCGGCGCCCGGCTGCGAAGCACAGGACGCTGCCCGGCCTCGGGCGGGGCCGGAGACCGGAGCCACCCGGCCTTCCAGCCGGTTCACCCGGCGGCCTCGGGGCGCAGGGCGTCGGAGACGGACTTGACGCCGCCGTGTGCGGTCAGGCCGCCGTCGACGGGGATGTCGGCTCCGGTGATGAACGACGACCGGTCGGACATCAGGAAGACCACCAGCGGCGCCACTTCGTCGACGCTTCCGGTACGCCCCAGCGGGGTCTCGCGGATGTTGGTCTCGCGGAAAGCCGGGGCGGCGGAGGCGGTCATCCCGGTCTCGATGTAACCGGGATGGACGGTGTTGACACGGATACCGCGCGGGCCGAGCTCCAGCGCAGCCGTCTTCGACAGTCCCCGCAGCGCCCACTTACTGGTCGTGTACGCGACCGGGTAATGGGCGGTGAGGGCTGCGGAGGAGCCGACGTTCACGATCGAGGAGCCCGGGGGCATCAGGGGCGTGAGGTGCTGGATGCCCAGGAGAGGGCCGGTGACGTTGACCGCGTGGACGCGCGCCATGTCCTCGGGGCGCACGTCGCCGACGCGGGCGCGCCAGGTGATGCCGGCGTTGTTGACCAGGCCGTGCACCTGCCCGTATGTCTCCCGGAGTTCGGCGGCGAGTGCGGCCCAGTCCTGCTCGCTGGTGACGTCCAGCCTGCGGCAGCCGTCCCCGGGTTCGACGTCCGTGGCGATGACGTGGGCGCCTTCGTGGGCGAGAGCGGTGGCCTCGGCTGCGCCCTGACCACGGGCTGCGCCGGTGACGACGACCACCTTGCCGAGCAGTCTCATGGCGTGCGGGCCGGTCACGGCCGCTCCCGGTTGCGACGCCGGCCGGTCGGCAGGGGCAGGGGCTCAGCACCGGGAACGACGGTGCTGGTGAGCGTGCCGACGCCCTCGACGGTCAGACTGACGGCATCGCCCGGTCGCAAGGGAGGCGGGGTCCGCTCGCCGCGCAGGCCCCAGAGCTCGGCGAGGCAGCCGCCGTTGCCGCAAGTGCCGGAGCCGAGGACGTCGCCCGGGACCACCCGGGTGCCGCGCGAGGCGTAGGCGGTCATCTCCTCGAAGGTCCAGCTCATGTTGGACAGGAGGTCCTCGCCGATGGTCTCCCCGTTGACCGCGGCGGTGAGAGTCAGCCGCAGGAAGCCTTCGGAGTCGCGGTAGGGCTCCAGCTCGTCCGCGGTGACCAGGTAAGGGCCGAGGGTGGTTGCGGTGTCCTTGCCCTTGCAGGGGCCGAGACCGACCTGCATCTCCGCCGACTGCAGGTCGCGTGCGGACCAGTCGTTGAAGACCGTGTAGCCGACGATGTGGTCGCGGGCCCGTTCCGGGGTGAGGTCACGGCCCTCGCGGCCGATGACGGCGGCGACCTCGAGTTCGAAGTCGAGAGCGGTGGAGCCGGGCGGCACCGGGACGTCGTCGTGGGGGCCGTAGACCGCGTGCGGGTTGGTGAAGTAGAAGGTCGGTGCCGCGTACCACTCCTCGGGCACCCCGGCGACGCCGTCGACCGCGCGGCGCACCCCTTCGACGTGCTCCTCGAAGGTCACGAAGTCGCGTACCGAGGCGGGCCGGAGCGGAGGCAGCAGCCGGACTTGGGAGACGTGCGGCCCGGCCGGCACGTCCAGGGCCGCCGCACCCGCGGCGAGCAGGCCGGGGAGCCCGTCGGTCTCCGTGAGCAGCGTGGTGAGCGACGTGACGCCGGGCAGGGGGTAGAGCGTGCCGTCCTCTTCCACGACGGCCACCCGGGGGCGGTGCTGATGTTCGTAAGTGGCGAAACGCATGGTGCGGCTCCAGGAGGGGCGGGGAAAGGCTGCTGCGGCAGTGTGCTCGACACGGCCGCAGCAGCCCCGGCGGAGAGGAGTGGTCCGGCTCAGACGGGCGGGGCGATGAAGACGCCCCGGTCGGGGTCGTTGAAGGACTCCTTGGCGACGAGTTCGTTCATCGCGTTGGCGGTGCCCCACTGGTCGGTGACCTCGGGCCGGGAGAAGTCGTAGACGTGCGGGTGCCAGGTGTCCTCGTCGAGGTTCTCCAGCTCGGTGGTGTACTCGACGGTGTTGCCGTGCGGGTCGAGGAAGTACGTGAAGGTGTTGTCGCCCGCCATGTGCCGTCCGGGCCCCCAGATCTTGCGGAAACCGGCCCGCATGACACGGCCGGAGCCGCGCATGTACTCGTCGATGCCCCGCATCTCGAAGGAGACGTGGTGCAGGGCGGTGTGCGGGCCCTGGGCGATGGCCATGGAGTGGTGCTGGTTGCTGATCCGCATGAAGTGCATGACCTCGCCCATGTGCGGCGAGGAGAGCGTGTCGGAGAGGGCGAAGCCGAGGTGGCGCTCGTACCACTGGCGTGTGCGGTTGAGGTCGGGGGAGTTGAGGACGACGTGGGAGAGCTTGACCGGGATGGCCTCCTTCTCCTCGATCTTCCGGTGCCGCCGTACCTCGACGTCGGCCGAGACCTCGATGGTGCGGCCGTCGACGTCGAAGAAGCGGAAGCCGTATCCGCCGCCCGGGGTGTCCACGGCTCCGGGCCGCGAGATCAGCTGGACGCCGCCGGCCAGGAGCCGCTCGGCGAGGGTGTCCACGTCCGCCGGGTTCGCGGCGCCGTAGGAGACGAGGTCGAGCCGCTTCTCCGCGGCCTCGCGCAGGCGTACGACGTACTGCTCGGGGGAGCCCTCGGCGGCCAGGAACGAGATCCCGGAGTCCTCGGCGACCTTCGTGAGGCCCCACACCCCGGCGTAGAAGTCGAGCTGCTTGTCGTAGTCGGGCACGGCCAGGTCGACGTGCCGCAGGTGGGTGAGCAGGCGGGCGCTCATGGTGTTCCTCCGCAGATGAGAGTGGGGCCGAGCAGGGCGGCGGCGTTGTCACCGCGTACGGCGTCGAAGTCGGCCCGGGGCAGCCCCGCGGCGCGCAGGGCGCCGACCGGGTCCTCGGTGCCCATGTCGAAGGGGAAGTCGGAGCCGAGCAGCACACGGTCGGCCCCGGCCACCCGGACCAGCTCGCGCAGGACGTGCGGGTCGTGGACGAGTGAGTCGAAGTACAGCCGCTTGAGGTAGCTGCTCGGCGGGTGGGCGCATCCGGCGCCGGCGTCGGAGCGGGCGGCCCAGGCGTGGTCGGAGCGGCCGATGTGGGTGGGCAGGTAGCCGCCGCCGTGTGCGGCGATCAGCTTCAGGCCCGGGTGGCGGTCCAGTACGCCCGAGAAGATGAGGTGGGAGAGGGCGACGGCGTTCTCGGTGGGCTGGCCGACCGTGTTGGACAGGTACCACCGGTCCAGGCGCTCGTCCAGCGTGCAGCCGAAGGGGTGCAGGAAGACGATCGCGCCCGTCTCCTGCGCCCGGGACCAGAACGGTTCGTACGCGGGATCGGACAGCTCCCTGCCCGGGGCGTGGCTGGAGATCTCCACCCCGGTCAGCCCTTGCTCCAGGGCGTGATCGAGGGCGCGCACCGCCTGGCCCGGATGCTGGAGGGGTACGAGTCCGAGTCCGCGCAGCCGGTCGGGGGCGGCCGAACAGTGCGTGGCGGTCCCCTCGTTGGCGGCCCGGCACACCTTCTCGGCCGTCTCCTCGTCGGCCCAGTAGTGGTAGTGCGACGGGGAGGGACTGACCAGCTGGACGTCCACGCCCTGGGCGTCCATCGCGGCCAGACGTACAGCGGGGTCGGTGAGCCCCGGGATCCGCTCGCGCACCATGGGGCCGCTGACGGCGAGAGCGGCGGGGCCGTTGCGCCGGGCGTCCAGTTCCCTGGCCCCGGCGAGGCCTGGCCGGCCGGCGACGAGCGCCTCGATCTCCGGGAGCAGGACGTGGGCGTGCACGTCCACGGTGCGGGAGCGGCGCGCGGGAGCGCTCGACGAGGGGCGGTCGCCGGGCGACGGGCGGGCGGTCACGGCAGCTCCCGGAGCATCGTCATGGTGCGGCCCATCAGGCCGGGAACATCGGCGTCACGTACCCCGTCGAGCTGCCACTGCCCGATCTGTACGGACGCCTCCACCACGGGGCGTACGCGGGTGATCCGCCGCTCGTAGTACGCCTGGAACAGGGCGTCGTCCCAGGTGTCGGAGCCGGTCAGCATCTGCGTCAGCACCCAGGCGTCCTCCAGGGAGAGGGCGGCGCCCTGCGCGAGGGTGGGTGGGCAGCAGTGGGCGGCGTCGCCGACGAGGACGACCCGGCCGCGGTGCCACGAGCCCTCGACCAGCATGCGGTCGAACCAGGTGTAGTTGACCTGTGCGGGGTCGGTGATGTGCTCGGTGATCTCCGGCCAGTTGCCGCCGTAGGCGGAGGCCAGGCGGCGCATCTCGTCGGCGTACGACTCGGGCGGGATGGAGGCGCGGTCGCGGTTGGCCTCGACGACGTACGCGTAGAGCGTGCTGTCGCCGGTGGGGCAGTAGCCGGCGATGAAGGCCGGTCCGCCGTAGGCGAGGTCGGTCCGCTCGACGCCTGCCGGACGGGGGGCGGCCACGCGCCAGATGGCCATGCCGGTCGGCTCGGGCTTCGCGGTGATACCGATGGCGGCCCGGGTCGTGGAGCCGAGGCCGTCGGCGGCGACCACCAGGTCGTAGCGGTCCTCGGAGCCGTCGCTGAAGCGGACGGAGACGCCGTCGGCGTCCTGGTCCACGATCTCCGCCGTGGCCCCCAGCCGGACGTAGGCGCCGCCGGCGCGCACGGCCTCGATCAGGATGTGCTGGAGCTGCGGCCGCTGCATGCCGACGGTGGCGGGGAGGTCGTCGCCACCGCTGCGGATGTCCTCCTGCGCGTGCAGGACGGTCCCGTCGGGGGCGGTGATGCCGACCGACCCGAAGCCGAAGCCGGACGCCTCGACCTGCTCCCACACGCCCAGCTCGCGCAGCACGCGCAGGGCGTTGCCCTGGAGGGTGATGCCGGAGCCGGCGGTGGCGTTCCAGTCGTCCTTGGCCTCGATCAGGTGCACGTCGACACCGGCTCGCCGGAGAAGGAGCGTCACGGCGTTTCCGGCAGCGCCGCCACCGATCACCAGGACCTTACGGGCTTCGTTCATAGGGGAACTCCTTTGTCCCTGCGGTTACTTGACGGCGATCGGGTTGATGGGGGAGCCGACCGCGCCGGTGATGGGCAGGGGCGCGGCGGTGAGCCAGAACGCGTACGCGCCGTCGGCCGCGCAGTCCTCGGCCAGGGCGTCCAGGTCCCACATCTCCCCGATGAGCAGGCCGATGTTGGGGATGGCGACCTGGTGCAGCGGCTGGAAGGCGACGTCGAACTCGTTCGGTCGCACCTCGAATCCCCAGGTGTCGGTGGCGATGGCGGCGATCTCGCTGCCGTGCAGCCAGCCGGCGGTGGTGAAGGAGAGGCCGGGGGCCGGGCCGCCCGCGTAGTCCCCCCAGCCGTCGCGGCGGGCGCGGGCGAGCTGTCCCGTACGCACCAGGACGATGTCGCCTCGGCCGACGCTCACGCCCTGGGCCTCGGCGGTGGCCGTCAGGTGTTCCGCGGTGATCGCGAAACCGTCGGGCAGTTCGCCGTCCTCACCGATCCGGCGGCCGACGTCCAGGAGCACACCGCGTCCGGCGACGTGCGGGGCCATGTGCTCGATGCCGGTGACGAGGTCGCCTTCGGAGGTGACGGTCCGTGCCGCGTCCCGGCCGTTCCACGTCTTGCCGTGGTCGAAGATGTGGCCGAGCCCGTCCCATTGGGTCGAGCACTGCAACGGCATCGCGATGACGTCGTCGGCGCCGCCGAGGCCGTGCGGGAAGCCCTGCAGGCCGAGTGCCGCGTCGGTGCCGGTGTCCAGCATGGTGTGCACCGGATTGGTGCGGCGGCGCCAGCCCTTCTGGGGGCCGTTCATGTCGAAGCTCTGGGCCAGGGAGAAGCTGGCGCCCCGGCGGACGAGTGCGGCCGCCTCCCGCCGCCTCGCCTCGTCCAGGAAGTTGAGGGTGCCGAGCACGTCGTCCTCACCCCAGCGTCCCCAGTTGGAGTACGCCTGGGCGGCCTCGGCGATCGAGCCCTCGGGGTCGGTGCGGTCCAGGCTCATGACTCCTCCGCGACACAGCGGGTGCGCTGTGCGCCGAGTCCGGTGATGGAGCCGTCCATGACGTCACCGTCGCGCAGCAACCGTCCCCAGTGCATGCCGTTGCCTGCCGGGGAGCCGGTGAGTACCAGGTCGCCGGGCAGCAGCCGGGCGGTCTGCGAGGCGTAGGACACCATCCGTGCGACGTCGAAGATCATGTCCTCGGTGGACTCGTCCTGCATGGTCTCGCCGTTCAGCTTCAGCACCAGGCGCAGGTCGCCGGTGTCCGCGACCGACTCGGCCGGCACGATCCACGGGCCGAGCGGGGTGAAACCGGGCGCGTTCTTGCTGCGCAGCCAGTCCGTGCCGATCTGCGGCATGTCCCGTCGGAAGACGGTCGCCCGGTCGGTCAGGTCGTTCGCGATCGTGTAACCGGCGACGTGCCCGAGGGCCTCCTGCACCGACACCTGGTGGGCCGGACGGCCGATGACGGCCGCCAGCTCCAGTTCCCAGTCGGGCTTCTCGGCCCATGCGGGGAGTACGACGTCGTCGTACGGTCCGGTGATCGCGCTCGGCAGGCCGATGAAGACGTACGGCAGGTCCTCGGTGGCCCGGCGGTCCATGATCTCCGCCGCCTCCGCGCGCCTCTCCTCCTCCGAGCGGTCGTCGCCCGGCGCCCGGTGCGCGACATGCAGGTCGATCACGTGCTGCCGGTAGTTCGCGCCGGACTGGAACACCTGCCGCGGTTCGACAGGAGCGTGCACCCGGAAGTCCGCCAGCGGCCTGCGCTCCGACGTGCTGTCGCCGGCCAGCGCCGTGAGCCGCTCCTCGGCAGTGTCCCAGGTCTCCAGGAGATCGCGGATGGACAGGGAACCGTCGCCGAAGGCAGCACGCAGGTCGACCACCTGGGCGTCCGCCGTGACCAGCGCGGGGAAGGCAGGGCCGTCCGGCGCCGAGAGCGTGGCCAGAGCGAACGGTCCGGCGAAGAGCGCGGACGCGGATGCAGATTTCACGAACATGTCCTCCTGGTTGCGGTGTGACTAATCTGGACCCAGCACCCGGGATCACGGAAATCGATTCGATGGATAGCTGTCATCCATCACGTTTATTCCTGCCTGGTCGGCGCCTTACCGCAAGGAGAAATCTCGTGAATCTGGCCCGTCTCGACCTGAACCTCGTCGTCGCTCTGCGTGCCCTGCTGGAGGAGCGCAACGTCACGCGTGCGGGGGAGCGGGTGGGGCTCAGTCAGCCGGCGATGAGCGCTTCCCTGGCCCGGTTGCGCCGGCACTTCGGCGACGATCTGCTCGCCCGTGTCGGCGGCCACTACGAGCTCACCGCCCTCGGCCAGGTTCTCCTGCTCCGCACGTCCACCGCCTACGAGGTGGTGGAACGCCTCTTCGCCAGTCAGGCCGACTTCGATCCGGGCAGCGAGGAGCGTGAGTTCAAACTGGTGGCGTCCGACTACGCGGTCGCCGTCTTCGGCGCCGAGCTCGCCCGGGTCGTCCACGAGGAGGCCCCCGGCATCCGGCTGCGCTTCGTCCAGACCCCGCCCACCGTGGTCGACGACACGGCGACTCTGCTGAGCACCACCGACGGGCTGCTCATGCCGCACGGCGTCATCAGTGACTTTCCCGCCACCGACCTCTACCAGGACAGCTGGGTCTTCCTCGTCGCGGACGACCACCCGAGCGTCGAGGACCGGCTGACCCTCAACGATCTGGGGCGGCTGCCGTGGGTCACCTACCAGCGGACCTACGACGCCCCCGCGGTGCGCCAGCTCGGCATGCTCGGCATCGAGCCGCGCGTGGAGGTCTCCGTCGACAGCTTCCAACTGCTGCCGCTGCTGGTGGCGGGCACACGGCGCATCGCCCTGATCCAGGAACGGCTCGCCCGGCTCCTCGCGCCGCTCGCCGCCGTGCGGACCGTGGAGCCCCCCTACGAAGCGGTCCCACTCCGGGAGGCGATGTGGTGGCACCCGGTCCACACCCACGACGCGGCCCACATCTGGCTGCGTGAGACGACTGCCCGCGTGGGCAGGCGCATGGCTGACGTGTCCGAGGCGCCGACCGCAGACCGATGAGCGTGCGCCCCCGCGGTCGCCGGTGAGACCCGGCCGGGAGACATCGCGCCATCCACGGCTTGGATCGCCGCCATCCGAAACTCCGATCGTATGGAGGGTGGGCAGTGCGGCACGCGGACCGCATAGTCATGGCACAGCACGCGCCCATGCGCCGCGATCTCCGGCAGCCGGACTCGCCCGCTCCATGGCGCGACCTTCCCGCCTCGCATCCTGGAGTGCCGCCATGCCGGTTTCTGCTGACCCGCCTGTCAGTGAGCGCGTTGAACACCCGGCTGTGGCGGGCAGGCTGCCGGCCGCTCTGCTGATGGCCGGCAGTTGTCTGCCCATCCTCGGCGCTGTGCTGCTTGCTCCGGTCCTGCCTCGCATGCAGGAGCACTTCGAGGGTGTGCCGGGTAACGCGGCGTTGGTCCCCCTGGTGTTGACGGTCCCCGCGCTGTCACTGGCTCTCCTGGCCCCGTACGCGGGTGTCATCGTCGATCGGCTCGGCCGTAAGCGCCTGTTGGTCGTGGCGACCCTCGGGTACACGTTGTTCGGAACGGTGCCGCTGTGGCTGGACTCCCTGCCCGGCATCGTGGTCAGCCGCGTGCTGCTGGGGATCGCTGAGGCCGCCGTCATGACCTGTTGCACCACCCTGATCGGTGACTACTACACCGGCAGGATCCGGGACCGCTACCTCGCCCTGCAGACCATGTGCGCGTCGGCGTCCGCCACCGTCTTCTTCGTATGCGGAGGTGCTCTCGGGGCGATCAGCTGGCGTGCACCCTTCTGGCTGTACGCGGTGGGTCTGCTGCTGGCCCCCGCCATGGCCCGGGTGCTTCCGGCACCTGCGCCCGGTGCCGAGCGTGTTGCGAAGCAGGAACCCGTCGAGGCCGAGCGCTGGCCCTTTCCGGTGCGCCGGATGGCCGGCCTGTGCCTGCTGACGGTGTTCGGTGCGGTGGTCTTCTACGCCGTCCCTGTGGAGATGTCCTACCTCCTCGACGACTTGGGTGTGGCTTCCACCGGCGTCATCGGAGCGGTAACGGCGATCGCCAGCGCCGCCACCGTTGTCGGTTCGATCGTCTTCACCCGGCTCGCCGACCGGCCGCTACGTCGACTGCCGGCACTCTTCTCGTTGTGTGCCGCCGGCTTCCTCGTCATGGGAACCGCCGAGAGTCTCCCCGTGTTGATCACGGGCGCCGTGCTGAACTGCGTCGGGACGGGGCTGCTCCTTCCCTCGCTGTTGACTCTGGCGATGTCCCGGCTCGACTTCGCCGACCGAGGGCGCGGTACCGGACTGTGGACGGCGGCGTTCTTCCTCGGCGAGTTCGTCTGTCCGCTGGTCCTCCTGGGAGGCAAGGGGGTTCTGGGCGACCTGGCATCAGCTGTCGGGCTACTGGGACTGGTCACCCTGCTGGTCTCGGCCGCACTGCTGCCCTTCACGCGCCGTACAACGCGGCGAGAGCTGCGGCAGCATGCTCCTGAACAGCCCTGACCGATCCGGGTCACCGTGCCGGTGCGGCCGGGGTCGGCCGGCGCACGACCAGTTCTGGCTGCAGTACGACGTGGGTGTGTTCGTGGCCGGCGCCGCGGGTCGTCTCCTCGACGAGCAGACGGCCGGCCTGCCGA
Organism: Streptomyces sp. NPDC005899; assembly: GCF_040629645.1. Taxonomy (NCBI): domain Bacteria; kingdom Bacillati; phylum Actinomycetota; class Actinomycetes; order Kitasatosporales; family Streptomycetaceae; genus Streptomyces; species Streptomyces sp. NPDC005899. The sequence continues at coordinate 11,309 of NZ_JBEXWB010000036.1, forward strand.
CCCATCGCCACGGCAGGGCGTCGCACCGAGGTGAGCGGCACGACGGCGGACGCGGGGCACTTCGACCACCTGGTGCTGCCGTCGTCGCAGTCCTCGGAGACCGCGTCAACGGGTGAGCGCGTGGGTGTACGCCTCGTCGAGCAGTGCCCGCAGGGCCGACGTGGTCGGTGCGACGGCCGTGGCGAGCAGCGCGGGGGCGTCCGCCAGCGGTGCGAGCACCGCGCATCCGTCCCTGCTCCCTTCCCCGAGCAGTACGGGATCCCGCCCGCGACCGAGGCGCGGGTCCACGACGAGCAGCTGGCCGACGGCACGGTGTCCGTCCATGACGGCCGGGCCGTCCCACCCGGGCTCCGGGGCCCCGTATGCCGTGCGCTGGTCGAGCAGCGGGCGCCCGGCACGGCGGACCAGGACGCGGCTGACGAGGTGGCCCGGCTCCTCGTCGGCCCGGCCGAGGAGTTGCTCCTCCCGCAGGGTCAGCCGCGAGGTGGCGGCGAGCTCGACGGTGTACGTCTGGTGCAGGTTGCTGCCGGCGGCGCTGATCAGCGGCTGTGGCAGCCAGCGCAGGCCGGCGTGCTCGCCCACGGTGAGCCGTACGTCGTAGGTGGCCGCCGCGGTCGTGGGGCCGCGCAGGGCGAGTGTGGCGGCGGCCGTGGTGACCTCCAGTTCCGCCCGGTCCTCCGCGGTGATGTCGAGGGCGAGCCGGTCGCCGCCCAGGGGAGCGCTCATCGCGCCGATGATGCCCACCCTGGCGGCGCTGCCGGCGGTGCGCAGGCGCCGCAGGTGGAAGGGGCCGTCGCTGAGCAGTTGCGGGAGGGTGGTGACGCGCCCGTTGTGCGCGGCGCGGATCCGGGCCGTGGCACGCACACCGTCCGGGTGCCCGGCGGGCTGCTGGACCGCGGGGTCCTGGGTGCCTGGTGAGGAGGCACCGGCTGAGCGGGAGCCGGGGGCGGAGGGGGCGCGGACGGCGGCCGGTGGGGAGGAAAAGCTCATGCGGTCGCCCCGGCGCGCCACCGGGTGAGGTGGCCGGTGACCCACTCGGCGACCTCGCGGACCCCGTCGTCGGAGGTGAGGCTGGTGAAGACGACGGGCAGGTCGCCGCGCTGCCTCTTCGCGTCGCGCGCCATGGTGTCCAGGTCGGCGCCGACGTGTGGGGCGAGGTCGGTCTTGTTGATGACGAGGAGGTCGGCGGTGGTGATCCCGGGACCGCCCTTGCGGGGGATGTCGTCACCACTGGCCACGTCGATGACGAAGATCTGCACGTCGACGAGGCCCTTGGAGAAGGTGGCGGTCAGATTGTCGCCACCGGACTCGATGAGGACCAGGTCGAGGGGGTGAAGGGTCGCTTCGAGGTGCTCGACGGCCTCCAGGTTGGCCGAGATGTCGTCGCGGATCGCGGTGTGCGGGCAGGCGCCGGTCTCGACGGCGGTGATGCGCTCGGGTGGCAGGACGGCCTCGCGCCGCAGGTACTCGGCGTCCTCGCGGGTGTAGATGTCGTTGGTGACGACAGCGATGGGCCAGCGGTCGCGCAGGGCGCGGCAGAGGGCGGCGACGGTCGCGGTCTTGCCCGAACCGACCGGGCCGCCCAGGCCGACGCGCAGGGCGCGGGCGCTTCCGTCGGCGCGCAGCGGTTCGGCGCTGTGGGTGTAGCGCTGCGGCATGGTCACGGGGTGGTCGAGGTGCACGGAGTACTCCAGGTGGGAGGGGAGGTGTCATGAGGCGAAGAGCCGGACGGTCCACGCGGCGTGCTGTTCACCGGTGATGTCCAGCAGCGGCGAGGACGCCGACGGCAGGGCGTCGACGCCCTCGGCCGGGACGCGGTCCGCGGCCTGGGCGGCAGCCGCCGCGACGGCGTCGGTGTCGGGGCCGAGGCGGGCCAGCAACCCCGAGGCGTCGAGCGGATCGAGGCTCAGAAGGCGCACCGCCGCGGTGGCCGGGCCACCGGCGTTCTCGTACGCGGCGGCATAGGCGGCGTCCAGCGGAGTCAGCCCCGCGGCGCGGGCGGCCAGGCCCAGGACGATGGGCTGGTGGGCGCCCCGCGGGCGGGCGGCAGCCAGGGCGTCGAGTGCGGGGGAGGGGAAGGTGGCACGGGCCGCGCGCATCATCTGCCGGCCGAGTCTGCGGGCGACGGCGCGCAGTGCGGGGACGGGGGTGCGCGCGTCGGCAGCCTCGTCCAGCAGGAGCGGGTCGACGCCGGCGGCGGCTGCGGCGGACAGTCCGGCCGCCGTCAGGCCGGCGGTGTGCAGACGTCCGAGGCAGAACGCCTCCAGGCTCCGGGTGTCGTGCACGGCTCCGTGGGCGACGGCGGCTTCGACACCGCCGGAGTGGGCGTGTCCGCCGGCGGGGAAGCGGCCGTCGGCCAGGAGGAGCAGGGCTGCGCGGCTCATGGGTGAGCGGCTGCCTTTCGCGGGGTCGGAGGGCGGGATGCGGTGGACCCGGGCGAGGACGTCGGGTCCGCCCGGGCCCGGCCGCGGCGGCGGAGCCGACGGCCGGGGGAGGCGGCCGGTCAGAAGAGGAAGTACCTCTGTGCCAGCGGGACTTCGGTGACGTAGGAGCGCGGCACGGTCGCGCCGTTGAGTTCGGTGCGGACGTCACTCGTCGTCGCCCCGCCGATGGTGACCTCGAAGCTGTTGTGGTCGACTTCGAGGCTGTCGGGCAACGCGTCGTTCAGCTTCATGTCGGCCTTCGTGACGTGCCGGGTGCTGGCGATCTCCACGAAGTCCTTACCGAGGCCGAGGCCCGGATCACTGCGGGTGCCGTCGCCGTTCAGCTTGCCGGCCACGCCCGGAGCCACGAAGTTCACCGAGTTGCGCCCGGGGGAGCGTCCGGTGGAGCCCCAGACGGGCCGGGGCAGGTAGGGCTGTGGCGTGGTGATCGACGCGTTGGCATCACCGACCTGCGCGTAGGCGAGCTGACCGCCCTTGAGCAGCATGTGCGGCCTGACGCCGAAGAACTTCGGCTCCCACAGCACCAGGTCGGCGAGCTTCCCGGTCTCCACTGAGCCGGTGTGGGCGTCGATGCCGTGCGTGATCGCCGGGTTGATCGTGTACTTCGCGACGTACCGGCGCGCGCGGAAGTTGTCGTTCGGCCGCTGCCGGCGCTCGTCGAGGCCGCGGGCCGTGTCGTCGGTGACCGTGCGGACCCCGGCGGCCAGGAGGTCCTCCTTCAGCGCTCCGTAGCGGCACTTCATGACGTGGGCGGTCTGCCAGGTCCGCATGATCATCTCGCCGATGCGACCCATCGCCTGGGCGTCGGAGGACATCATGGAGATGGCGCCCATGTCGTGCAGGAGGTCCTCCGCGGCCATGGTGGAGGGCCGGATCCGGGAGTCGGCGAAGGCCATGTCCGCCGGGATCTCCGGGTTGAGGTGGTGGCACACGATCATCATGTCGACGTGCTCCTTGACGGTGTTGACCGTCAGGGGGCGCGTCGGATTGGTCGAGGCCGGCAGGACGTTCGGGTCCTTCACCAGTTCGATCATGTCGGGGGCGTGGCCGCCGCCGGCGCCCTCGACGTGGAAGATGTGGACGGAGCGCGCCTTCCTCGCCGTGAACTTCCCGTCCGCACCCCTGGCGTCACCCGTGAAGGCGGCGCGTGTGCTCTCCAGGAAGCCCGACTCGTTCAGCGAGTCGGCGTGCAGCGCCAACTGGACGCCTCGTTGTTCGCAGATGTCCAGGGCCCGGTCGATCACGGCGGGGGTGGCGCCCCAGTCCTCGTGGACTTTGAAGCCGCAGACGCCGGCGTCCACCTGCGCGTTGAGCTCGTGTTCGTTCATCGTGCTGCCCTTGCCGAGCAGGCCGATGTTGACGGGGAACTCGTCCAGCGCCTCGAACAGGCGCCTGATGTGCCACGCCCCCGGTGTCACGGTGGTGGCCGTACTGCCCTCGGCCGGCCCCGTGCCGCCGCCGATCAGGGTGGTCACACCCGAGGCCAGCGCCTCGTGGATCTCCCCGGGGCAGATGAAGTGGACATGAGTGTCGACGCCGCCGGCGGTGAGGATCCGTCCGTTGCCGGAGATGACCTCGGTGCTCGGCCCCACCACGAAGCTCTCCGGCGTCAGCGGAACCGGCACGGTATTGCCGGCAGTCGTACGATCCGGCATCTCGAACCGGTCGCTCGGGATCGGGTGCATCGTCTCGGGGTTGTACGCCTTGCCGACGGCCGTGATCCTGCCGTCGCGGATGCCGACGTCGCCCTTGACCACCCCCCACCAGTCGAGGATCAACGCGCCCGTGACGACGGTGTCCACGGGCCTGTGGCCGGTGGCGGCGCCCTTGCTGTTCCGCCCGTCCCTCGCCAGGTGGGACATCCCCATCGACTCGCGGATCACCTTGCCGCCGCCGAAGATCATCTCGTTGCCGCTGTACGAGGGGCCGCCGCTCCAGTCGGCTTCGATCTCCAGCGTGAGGTCGGTGTCGGCGAGCCGGACCCTGTCCCGCGTGGTCGGCCCGTACAGGGCTGTGTACTCCGCCCGTGTCAGCTCGTTGGTCGGTTTCGGCCGGCTCTGCGCAGGCCTGAGCGCCTGGCCGCGTTCTCCTGTCTGCGGGTCGCTCATCGGACGATCCCCTCGCGCAGTCCCTGGATTCTGGTGAGGTCGCCCGTGTCGCCGCCGCCGGCCGTCACCTCGCCCTGGATCTGCACCAGTTCCACGCAGCACTCGTCGCCCGGTTCGAAACGCACGGACGTGCCCGCGGCGATGTTGAGCCGTCGGCCCCTCGCCGCGTCGCAGTTCCACAGACTGCGGTCCGACGGGACCGGCCGGCCGGCCGGGACCTCGATGCTGACGACCTTCAACCCCGGGTTGACCTCGGCGAAGTGATAGTGGGAGCCGACCTGGACGGGGCGGTCCGACTCGTTCCTCACCTTGATCCTCGTCCTGCCCGGGCCCGGGAGGTCGGTGGCATCCGTCTGCAGGCTGACACCTCGCGCGTCCCCGTCGAGGTGCACGTTGAAGGAGATCGCGTCGTACCGGGAGGCCGCGTCGTCGGCGTCCTCGCGGCTCACGGACGCATGGGCGCCGTCCTCGCAGTCGACGGGTGAGCCCGGTGTGCGGGGCGGCCGGGGGTGCTCGACCTTGCCCGGGTGGATCTCGGGTGGCTCCACGCCCTCCGGGAGGGGGTCGTGGATGGTGACCAGTTTGGTGCCGTCCGGAAAGGTCGCCTCCACCTGGATGTTCTTGATCATCTCCGGGACGCCGTCCATCACGTCGTCACGGGTGAGCACCCGCCGGCCCGAGTCCATGATGTCGCTGACCGTCCGGCCGCTGCGCGCCGCCTCGAAGACGTGCACGGTCAGCAGCGCCATCGTCTCGGGGTAGTTCAAGCGCAGGCCCTGGCCACGGCGCTTGCCGGCCACATCGGCCGCGACATGGATCAGCAGGCGTTCCTGCTCATGCGGAGTCAGATGCACGATGAGTCGTCTCTGTTGTGCGGATGGTGCGTGCTGCCGGGCCCGCCGAGGTCCGTCCACGTTCCCGGACGGCGGCGGGCGCGCACCCAAGCATCAGCGCGGAGCACCGGCCGGACAGCCGAACAGCTGGTGATCCACACCATCTGGTGAACTTGCGCGTACGCGGGCTCGCCGCTGGGCAAGGCGTCCGCGCGGCACGGCGACCCGACCGCCGGGACAGCCGGGGCGCCGAGGAAGCGGCTCGCGGCCGGCCCGTGGATCCGCGGCCGGTGACGGCGAAGCCCCGTGGTGTGGTGCGGGTCACAGGAACCCCCCTGCCCGGCCGGAGAGGGACGTGTGTGAGATGTGATGAACAGGAAGACCGCAAGCGCATGCGCGCACGCATCAGGGCGGGTGACCGAGACGCGTTCGCCGCGCTGTACGAGGAGTGCGCTCGGGCCGTCTACAACCACGCCTACCGGCTGACGGGCCATTGGCCGACGGCCGAGGAGGTCATGTCATGCCGCCGGCGAGAAGCCGCCGGCATCGACGGCTGCCGGGCAGCCGACGGCCCGGAAGCCGTCGGGGGCCTGATCCCGGCGCGGTGTTGCCGGGCGGCGGCTGCGCGCCCCGGCGCCGTTCGTGCTCCGCCCGGACGGCCGCTCGCGCAGTGAGCCACGATCCGTGGCCGGTCGCGTTCCCGGCCGCAGCGGTCACCGCTCGGGCGTCGGTCCGCGCTTCCGCCCCCGGAGCCGGACGGGCGAAGAGGGAGCCGCGACCGCCACCGTGGTCGCCATAGGCCACACCGTCCTGGTGCGGCCTTCCCGCCGCGTGGGCGCGTGGTAGGTGCGGACGAGGGGCGGGCCCGGCCGGTGCCGACCGAGGGCGGCGGCATGAGTCGCTTGTCGAGTGCGGGTCGGCCGAACACTTCGTCGATGCGCTTCGACGGCGGCGAGATGAAGCGCCGCCACGGGGCTGACCGGCGGCGTACGGGGGCGGGCAACTCGCGGAGCGAATCCTTAATGTATGACCTGACCGGCGATGTCGCCGCAGCGCGACGACGTTGACACCGCCGGTCGGCGAGGGGCGGGCGTCCCGGACCCTGGAAACTTCCCTTCGGTCGTACCCCTTGTTTCGATGGGAGCTTTTCGTTAATTTCCCATCGCAGTGAAGCGCTTCGACACCGGAGCGCTCCGCGCCACTGCGCTCCGCATGCGAAGGGCTACCCCATCAGTCAAGAGTTGAGGCGCAGGAGGATCGTCGGCGTAGCCGCGTCGGTCGCGGAATCTGCTGCGGCGGCCCCTGTGTCCGCCCGCGGAGGCGGTGGCGGGCAGCGCACCGGCGCCGGCACCCGGTCGGGCCCGAAGGCCACCCTGTCGGGGCGTACCGGACAGGGGAGGCGCGGACGCGGCGGTGCACCCCGCCGTGTCCGCGCTCCCGGTGCCGGGCGACTCGTGCCACGGAGCCGTGGGCAAGACCCTCGCCGCCCAACTCACGATGAAGCCGGTGGACGGGAACAACCACGCCACCCCCGTACCGGCCATGACGGCGGCGAGCGCCTGCCCGACCGGATCCAGCTGCCCTCGCGGTGGAACTACAGCCCGTACGTGGGCCGATGTGCCGGACCGCGACTCGCCGACCCGACGCCTCACCTGTCCGGCGGCAAGGTCAGGGAGTCCCCGAACCTCGCCGCTCTCCCACGGTGCCCGGCAGACCGGTGCCCGGAGCGACGAGTTCGTCGGTCACCGCTCACTCCATCACCCCTCACCCGTCGCCGACGAAAGGCCCATGGTGTCCGTCCAACCCGTCCTCCCCGGTTTCCACCCCGATCCCAGCGTCTGCCGCGTGGGAGACGACTACTACCTCGCCTGCTCCAGCTTCGAGTACTTCCCCGGCATCCCGCTCTTCCACAGTCGCGACCTGCTGCACTGGAAGCAGATCGGCAACGTCCTGGACCGGCCGGAGCAACTGCGCCTGCCGGCCGCCATGCCCTCCTCCGGGGGGATCTACGCTCCCACGCTCCGCCACCACGACGGACGCTTCTGGCTGATCGTCACCAACTGCGCCGAGGGCGCCGGCAATCTCCTGGTCACCACCACCGACCCGGCCGGCCCCTGGTCGGACCCCGTGTGGCTGCCGGGCGTCCCGGGCATCGACCCGGACCTCGCCTGGGACGCGGACGGCACCTGCTGGTGCACGTTCGCCGGGGTCGGGCAGGTCGCGATCGACCCCCTGACCGGGCGCACGCTGGGTGAGCAGCGCAGGTTGTGGTCCGGGGCGCCGGGCGCCAAGGCCCCCGAAGCGCCGCACCTCTACCACATCGGTGACCACTGGTACCTGCTCATCGCCGAGGGCGGCACCGAGCGCGGGCACGGCGTCTCCGTCGCGCGCGGCCCCGGTCCGAACGGTCCCTTCGAGCCCTGCCCGGACAACCCGCTCCTCACCCATCGCGGCACGGACCACAGCGTGCAGAACACCGGGCACGGGGATCTCGTGCAGGCCGCGGACGGCTCATGGTGGATGGTCTTCCTCGGCGTCCGGCCGCACGGCGGTACCCCGGGCTGGCACGTGATGGGCCGTGAGACGTTCCTCGCACCGGTCACCTGGACCGACGACGGCTGGCCCGTGGTCGGCGAGATCGTCTCGCCCACCGGCACCGCCGCCGACGCACCGTTCCACGACGACTTCGACCTCGCGGAGTTGCACCCGTCGTGGATCTCCGTACGCGACCGGTCCTTCGACCACTGCACCACCGAGGACCGACCCGGCTTCCTGACCTTGCGTGCCCGAGGCACCTCCCTGGACGACCCGGACGCCGTCTTCATCGGCCACCGCCAGCAGCATCCGGCCTGCCGCGCCACCGCGTCCGTCGACGCCGCCCAGGGCGTAGGAGGCCTCTCCGTCCGCCTCGACGAGCAGCACCACTACGGCGTCGAGACGGACGGCACACAGGTGCGGGTGATCTCGCGGGTCGGCCCCGTGCGTGCCGTCGTGGCCACCGTGGCCGTCTCCCCGGGGCCGACGGTCCTCGGCGTGCGCATCACGCCACCGCCCCCGCCGCACGACTCCCGGACCGGCCCTGACGTCCTCTCCTTCGGCATCGAGGAGCGGGACGGGACGTTCACCGTCCTCGCGGCGCTCGACGGCCGCTACCTCTCGACGGAGGTGGCCGGCGGTTTCACCGGCCGGGTCATCGGCCTGTACGCGGCCCGGGGCACGATCCACGTCGACCGCTTCGGCTACGAGCCGCTGCCTGCCTGATCCGCCTCCTCCCGACGGTGTCCGCCTGGAAGCGGGTCCCGCGGGTAACCCACCCCCGCCGGCACCCCGGAACCGACGGGGGCACGGGGCATGGCCGAGTCGCATCGACTCCACATCGCTGCGGCGAGCCACTGCGGCAGCGTCGGGTGTCCGGGTCCGGAGTGGCACCCCCACCCCGGACCCGTACCGTGCACGTCTCTCCCCGCCGGTCACCGCCCGCCGCCCGCAGCGGCCGGCCCCGGCTGCCGGTAACGGTTGCCCGGGGCCCGTCATGACGCCGACCGGCCGTCCGGCGCGTCCGCGGCCGCGACAGCCGCCTGACCTATGCCTCAGAGGTGAGGCGCTGCGGTTCGGAGGCACAAATCCACCGCATGTTTCGGCGTTTCCGGCGAATGCTGCGAGAAGTATTGACGCCGGTCCGCCGTTCCCTATCATTCAAGTTGCTCGGTACGCCGAACCTTGTTCGAAATGTCGAACGCGCAGTGGTTCGGTCCACTCGCAAGTGGCGCGCTGACGAGTCAAGTCCACCCGTGATCCGGAGTCGTAGGGAGCCCGCCGAGGATGTGTATGTCATGTGCACGTCACTAGGCGCCCGGGTGGTCGCATGCGCACCGGCCCGGGCCGTGGCCGGGACCCGGTCGGCGGCCTTGCGAGGCCTGCGGCGGGCCGGTGCAGACGACGGCCGGCGTCCACGTGTGGGAGGCGCTTGCGCGGCGTGCCGCGGGCGGCGTACCCCACCGTCCTTCAGGGCGGTCCCGCAGGAACCGCGCGAGATCGGCCGTGATGCGCACGAACCGCATCGACAGTATCGACAGTCCGGCCGGCCCCTGACGGGGGCGTCCGGAACAGCTCACTCCAGCTTTGGGAAGGTCCCCATGCGCAGAGGAAGTCTCAGCCGCAGGCAAGTGTCCGTGATGCTCGCCGCCGCGGTCGCCGCCCTGGTCACGTTGGCGGCCATGCTCGTCGCCAACCCGGCCCAGGCGGCTACCGCAGGCGCCTTGCGCGGTGCCGGTTCGGGGCGGTGCCTGGACGTGCCGGGCGCCGTCCAGACGGACGGAACGGCCATGCAGATATACGACTGCTGGAACGGGACCAATCAGCAGTGGACGTTGACGGACACCAACCAGTTGACCGTATACGGCAACAAGTGCCTGGACGTTCCCGGCCATGCCACCACGGCCGGCACCCGGGTGCAGATCTGGACCTGCTCCGGTGGTGCGAACCAGCAGTGGCGGGTCAACGCCGACGGCACGATCACCGGTGTGGAGTCCGGGCTGTGCCTGAGCGTCGTGGGTTCCGGTACGGCGAACGGGACGGCGGTTGAGATCCGCGGGTGCGACGGTGCCGGTAGCCAGAAGTGGAGCGGCCTGACCGCCGGTGGCACGTGCTCTCTCCCGTCGACGTACCGGTGGACGTCCACGGGCGTGCTGGCGCAGCCGGCCCACGGATGGGTGGCGCTCAAGGACTTCACCAGCGTGATGTACAACGGCAAGCACCTGGTCTACGCGTCGAACGTGTCGGGATCGTCGTACGGCTCGATGGCGTTCGGTCCTTTCACGAACTGGTCCGACATGGCTTCGGCCGGCCAGAACGGGATGAGCCAGGCCGCGGTGGCGCCGACGCTGTTCTACTTCGCGCCCAAGAACATCTGGGTGCTCGCCTACCAGTGGGGCGCGACGGCCTTCGTCTACCGCACGTCGAGCGACCCCACCAACGCCAACGGCTGGTCCGCGCCGCAACCGCTGTTCTCCGGAAGCATCTCCGGCTCCGGCACCGGACCGATCGACCAGACCCTCATCGGCGACGGGCAGAACATGTACCTGTTCTTCGCCGGTGACAACGGCAAGATCTACCGGGCGAGCATGCCGATCGGGAACTTCCCCGGCAGCTTCGGTTCGTCATACACGACGATCATGAGCGACACGACGAACAACCTGTTCGAGGGCGTGCAGGTCTACAAGGTGCAGGGCCAGAACCAGTACCTCATGATCGTCGAGGCGATGGGTGCGAACGGACGCTACTTCCGTTCCTTCACGGCCTCCAGCCTGAACGGTACGTGGACCCCGCAGGCCGCCAGCGAGAGCAACCCCTTCGCGGGCAAGGCCAACAGCGGTGCCACGTGGACCAACGACATCAGCCACGGCGACCTGGTGCGTGGCAACCCCGACCAGACCATGACCATCGACCCGTGCAACATGCAGTTCCTCTACCAGGGCAAGGCACCGGGCGCGGGCGGTAGTTACGACCAGCTGCCTTGGCGGCCCGGCGTGCTCACCCTTCAGCGCTGACCGCCTGGTCCGAGGTGGCCGCGAGGCGGTACGGTCCGCCCGCACGTGGACGAACGGTTCACGGTGCGGTGGCCGCATCGGCCGATCGGCGTTCGTCCACCGGGGGACCCCCGGCCGCGTGTCGGCCGGGGGTTCCCCGGTGGCGTCCGGGAGGAGGGCCGTGACCACGTCTGCCGCCCGCGCCGCGCGTGTGGTCGGACGGTGGGCACTCCCGGCTACCCGGGCTGACGTCATGGCGCCGCTGCCGATGGCGGGACGCGGGGCCGGCGCCGATCCCCTCACCAGCGCAGGGGAAGGCCGGAGACGAACGAGGTGAGACGGTCGGAGATGATGCGGTCGTCGCGCGCCGAATAGTGCCAGTGGCAGCCGAGGAGATCGAGGTCCGTGGTGTCCAGGCCCCAGTAGCGGACGCTGTCGTCCCCGGCGTCCTCGCGCGCCCGGACCACCTGCTGGACGTGATCGGCGAACTGGCCGGTGCCGACGGCCACGATGGTCGTACGGCTCCCGTAGCGCGTCCGCAGCTTCTGGAGGAATTCGCCGTAGGCGCTGCGATAGGCGGTCGCCAGGCCTGCCGGTGTCCACGGCTCACCGGGGTTGACGGCGGTCGAGAAGTCGTTGGTGCCGAGGTTGACGACCACGAGCTGCGGGCGCCAGGTGCCCGGATTCCGCCACACGTCGCCGGATACGGCGAGCAGGGCACGGCCGTAGAACGTCCGGTAGGTGACGTCCGGCGAGCCCCCGTTGTAGTTGCGCACCATACCGAGGCCCGAGTAGCCGTTGATCTGGTAGTCGGCGTTCAGCCGCCGGGCGGTGAGCGCGCCGTAGCTCACGTCGGAGTTCGTGGTCCGCGCGACCTCGTCCGCGGTGCAGTCACGGGAGGGAGAGAGGTTGCCGTAGCCCACCGTGAGGGAGTCGCCGATGAACTCGATCTGCCGGTTGCGGGCGGCCGGTCTGCTCAGTACGGCACCGCCCGGCGCGGCCCGGAAACCTCCGAACGAACTGGTGCTCCACGGGGTGTCGTTGCGCTTGACGAGCCGGACCGTGTGCGTGCGGTCGGACAGTCCGTCGATCCAGTGTGTGGTGTCACCGGGCATGACCAGTGTGGTGACGGTCCTCCCGTCGACCTGCACGTCGTAGTCGGCGGCCGAGTCGTTCAGCACGACGCCGACGCCGGTGCCCCGGAAGCGGCCTTCGAAGTACACACCGGGCCAGCTGAACTGCACGGTGTCTCCCGCGTCCTTGACCCGCCCCGGGGTGTGCGCCCGCCCGAGCGCCCCTGTCGCGCGGCCCGGGTGCCCCGGACGGTCGGCCGGCGTGTGCCGCGCGTGCGTCTGCGTGGCGGCCGCCTGGGCGGCCCCGGTGGCGCCGAGTCCGCCCAGGAGCCCGGTCATCAGGGCCGCCACCGCGGTGACCGCCCCCGACCGCCTTCCGCGTCCGCGCCACGACGCGCTGAACGCCCTCCGCGTGCCGTGCTTCTGCATGCGTATCCCTTTCAGTCGGTGTGGTCGCCCGTGCGCCGTGGCGTGTGCCGCTTCGGTGCCGCGCGGCCCCGGCCGACGCCTTGCCGGATGTCGTGGCGGGTCGGAGCCGCCGCTGCACCGCTCGGTGCCCCGCGGTCCTGGCCCCCGGGGCCGGGCGCGTACGTCCTCGGCGCCGCCCTCACGGCACCGACGGCCGTCCCGTCCGGCAAGGTCGCGCCGCTCCGGGGCCGGCATCCGCTGATCGGAGTGGACACGGTCACATCCCGGACGTGGAAGGAGCAGGGAGGAAGACAGGGCCATCAACGAAGGTCGGTCACGCAGACATGGGATGTCAACCGGTGTGCAGGCATGGACGTTTGTGGCCACGCGTATCTTTGCCCCGATTGCTGCACCTTCTATGTGTGGAGCACACACCCAGACCTGCGATGTCTGACGGTCAGTCATGATCGATGGGACGCTGCGCGCTCCCGGGGACTCCCGGCGGCGCAGGGCGGGCCCGGTGACCCGGCTCAGGCGCGGTCGGTGGCCGGCTCCGGCTCGGCAGGGGCCTCGTCCGCGGCCGGCTCGGGCCGGGGCCTGCCCGGCAGCAGCAGACCCGCGGCGAAGACCACGACGGCCGCGGCGACCGGCCATCGGAAGGCGTTGCCGAAGGACTCCGCGGTCGGGGTCGCGTGGGATCCACCGCCCTGGAGGATGAGGGCCACGACCGCGATGCCCAGCGAGGCTCCGATCTGGTTGAGGATGAAGACCGCGCCGGTGGCGCCCGCGACCGCTTCGCCGGGCACCGTCCTGTAGACCGAGCCCATGGTGGGCGCGCCCACCAGGCCCATGCCGAAGCCGGCGGCGAACTGCGCCGCGGTGAGCGCGACCTGCGAGGTGCCGGAGTCGGAGCCGGCGAACACCAGGGCGCCCGCCCCGATCAGCAGGGCTCCGGCGGGCACCAGCCGACGGGCGCCGACCCTGTCCGCGAGGTTGCCCGCGATCGGCATGCCCGACAGGGTGCCGAGGCCCAGCGGTGCGAGCAGCAGCCCGGACGCGAGAACGCTGTGCGCGTGGACCTGCTGGTAGTAGAGCGGCAGCAGGAAGAGCAACGAGAAGAGACCGCCACCGAGCAGGAACATGGTGGTCACGCTCGCACTGAAGCCCTTGCTGCTGAACAGCCGCAGATCGAGCAGGGGGGTGACGGTGGGGCGCAGGGCGTGCACGGCGTACCCCGCGAACAGGAGGACGCCCACGACCAGTCCGGTGATCACCTCGGCGCTGCCGAAGCCGTCGCCGCCGGCCTGGGAGAGGGCGAAGACGATCGCGGCGAAACCGGGGGAGAGCAGGGCCACCCCCAGGGCGTCGAACGGGACGGGATCCCCGCTCGGCGGCGGATCGGCGGGCAGCACCCGGACCGCCAGCACGATCGCGGCGAGTGCGAAGGGGATGTTGACGAGGAACATCCACTCCCAGGCGAAGTTGTCCAGCAGCAGTCCGCCGATGACGGGGCCGACCACCGGACCGAGCGTGATGGGGACGGAGACCAGGCCCATGACGCGGCCGATTCTGGCGGGTCCGGCGGCCCCGGCCACGACGGTCATCATGATCGGGTCGACCATGCCGCCGCCGAAGCCCTGGACGACGCGGAAGGCGATCAGGCTCTCCGTGTTCCAGGCGAAGGCGCAGAGCATCGAGCCGATCAGGAAGACCGAGAGGCCCAGCAGCCACATGCGCTTGGCGCCGAAGCGGACCACGGCCCAGCCGGCCAGCGGAATCGCCAGGGCGACCGCCAGCAGGTAGCCGGTGGTGACCCACTCGACGGTGGTCAGCGTCGCATGGAACTCGCCGCCCAGCGTGCTGATCCCGACGTTGACGATCGTCGCGTCCAGGTAGGACATCATCCCGCCGAGCACCATGACGCCGACGAGCGTGAGAAGACCGGTATCGAGCCGGGCGGGCCCGCTTCCCGCGGCCTTTGTTACGGACACGGCAACTCCTTTTAACCGCTCAACCCAGTAAACTTTACTGGGTAGTTAAATTCGGTGGCTGGCACGGTAGCATGGCCGCATGAGCGTCGGCGAGAACGAACAGACGACCGGGGGGCCGGTGGGCCGAGGGCGGCTGGACAAGCGCCGGGCGATCGTGGAGGCCGCCCTGCGGGTCTTCGCGCAGGTCGGTTACGCGCAGGCGAGCCTGGACGTGATCGCCGCCGAGGCCGGGGTGTCCAAGCCGACGATCTACAACCACCTGGGGTCGAAGGAGAAGCTCTTCCGCCACGTCATGACGGAGACCGCCGCACGGGCCAACGCGAAGAGCCTCGACGTCCTCACCGCCTTCCCGACCGACCCGGACGAGCTGCGCCCCGGCCTCGAGGACGTCGCCGCCAAGCTCGTCGACTGCTACTGCGACGAGCAGTCCGAATCCGTGCGCCGGCTGCTGTACGCGGAGGCCGTACGCTTCCCGGACCTCTTCGACGCGGTGCGGGCCAGCGGACCCGACCAGTTCACCGAAGCGCTCGCGGGGCGGCTCGCCCGCCTGGCCAACGCGGGCCACCTACGGGTCGAGGACCCGGTCAGGGCGGCCAACCAGTTCATCGCTCTGGTGTACGAGGGGGTGCCCGGGATGAGCGCCCTGGGCACCCGGCCCCTCGACCCGGCGGACGTCGCGAAGATCGTCACGGCCGGCGTCGACACCTTCCTGCGTGCGTTCGGGACGGACGCGGCGGCGGCCCGGGCGGGAGCGGCGGAGCCGGCGGACGGCCCCGGTGAGGTCAGTGGCTGAGCCGCCCGTACGCACCGCGGAAGAGCAGCAGCGGGCTCCCGCCCTCCACCGCGACACGTGGTCGCCCGGCGGGTACTCGGCCTGCGGCACCGAGCGCTCCAGCCGGGCCGGTGCCCCCTCCAGGTCCGTAGGGCACGCGCACCTCACGCGGCGGGCGCGCACACTCCCGTGTTCCGGCTGAGTCGATGCCCGTCCGCGCGCCTGTCCGCTCACGAACGGCCCGCCCGGCCGGCGTGGAACGGGCGGGCGGCGCCCGGTTGCCCGGCCGGGCTTCGCGGCTGATCAGTTCATGCGGGTTCCGCGACGGTGGGTGAGCCGGGCTTCGTGGGGCGGCCGGCCGAGGGAGCACCAAGAAGTCGCCCAGCGATCCTGCTCGAATCGTGGACGCGTCGCATTGTCGGCCAGCCTCAGCGCCGCGATCTCGCACACGTCCCCTGAGGGCAAAAACTCTGAACGTGATTGCGAATAGCCGGAATGCCCGTGCGCGGTCGGGGGCGGGCGGGCCGTGATGCTGTTTTCGATCACTCATGTGGGTTTCATCCCCCGTGCGGGGGATCGCCGCGGTGTGGTCCGAGCGCTTTCGGGGCGGGGGTCTCTCACGCGTTCGCGGTGCCGGCGCCCGGACGGGGCCTGTGAGGGCGCTGAGGCACACCGTCAGGGTCCCCGGGCACCGGCTGGACATGTGCGACGGAATTCCCACATCCACCGGTAGCTCCGTGCGGCCGGACGAGGACCACTGCGTCCCATGCCCGTTCGCCCGGAGAATTGCTTGCAGGACGAAAGAGCAACGGCCTCGGACACGCGCCCCGAGTGACAGACGGATTTGCGCTCCACCGTTCGTGGGGAGGGCCTGGATGCGTAGTCATGCGCACCGGATGAAGCTCATGCAGCGCATTCGCCCGCCCGAATCGAGGCTTTCTTCCCACGGCAGTAAGCTGATTCGGGGTGGTCCCCACAGCGGCATCGCCCTGTCGGCGACCGGGCGCCGATCCGGCGGCCCCGGTGCATCCGCTCTTTTCTCTTCTCAGGAGGAACCATGGCCGATCCCGAGCAGAACGCAGACCAGCACGAAGGTCCGGCGGACGGTGGCGCGGCCGGTACGCCCGGGGTGCACGACGGCGGTGCGGACGGTGGCGCCGACGGGGGTGCCGACGAGTCCGGCAGCCGCCCTTGAGTACCACCCGGACAGAACTCCAGGACCTCGGCGTCCGCACCACGGGCGCAGGGGTCCTGGAGACGCGCCTGGTCCGCATGGGCCGGGAGGCGTTCGCCCGTGACGTCTGGGCGCGGACAGCCCTGCTCACACGGGGCGTCAGCG
The DNA here is from genome assembly GCF_040629645.1 of Streptomyces sp. NPDC005899. Taxonomy (NCBI): domain Bacteria; kingdom Bacillati; phylum Actinomycetota; class Actinomycetes; order Kitasatosporales; family Streptomycetaceae; genus Streptomyces; species Streptomyces sp. NPDC005899. The sequence goes on from NZ_JBEXWB010000036.1 coordinate 27,805, forward strand.
ACTTCTCCGACCTGTTCTCCGCCGGTGCCGTGGACGAGTTGATCGCGCGCCGCGGGCTGCGTACGCCCTTCCTCCGTGTCGCGAAGAACGGCTCCGCCCTCCCCGAGCTGTCGTTCACCTCGCCCGCCGGCGTGGGCGCCACGATCTCCGACCAACTCGACGACACCGCCTTGTGGCGCGCGTTCGCGGACGGTGCCACCCTCGTCCTGCAGGCTCTGCAGCGCACCTGGGCGCCCGTCTCCGACCTCGCCACGGCGCTGAGCGCGGAGCTGGGGCACCCGGTGCAGGCCAACGCCTACGTCACCCCGCCGCAGAACCGCGGATTCGACGACCACTACGACGTCCACGACGTCTTCGTCCTCCAGATCCAAGGCACCAAGCGCTGGACCGTTCACGAACCGGTCCACCTGGACCCGCTGCGCGACCAGCCCTGGACCGACCACCGCTCGGCCGTCGCGGAGGCCGCGGCGAGCGAGGCCCACATCGACACCCTCCTGGAACCGGGTGACGTGCTCTACCTGCCACGGGGCTGGCTGCACGCGGCCCGGGCCCAGGGAGAGGTCTCGATCCACCTGACGCTCGGGGTCCATACCTGGACCCGCTACGCGTTGGCCGAACAACTGGTGCAGTCCGCCCTCGCGTCGCTGAAGGACGACCCTCGGATGCGCGCCGGTCTGCCGCTGGGCGCGGACGTTCCGGCCGGGGAGGTCGACATCGTCCGTGAACGCCTGGTCGCCGCCGTCGCGGAGGCCGATCCGGCGCCGATGCTCCACCGTGCGCGGCGAGGACAGGGCCGCCCGGCCCCGATGGGGCCTCTGGCCCAGCTCGCCGCCTTGGACGGTCTCTGCCAGGATTCGCCGGTGCGGCTGCGCGAGGCGCTGGAGGCCCGGCTGGACGGTGTGCGCCTGACGACGCGCGTGGGCCGGCTCGACTTCACGGACGCCGACCTGCCCTCCGTGGTCCGCCTGCTCGACGGTGAGGTCCGCACCGCCGGCGACGTCGGCACGGCACTCGCCGCGCGACTCCTGCGTGCGGGCGTGCTGGTGCCCGGCGAACGGTGACGTCCCCGCGATGACCGCGAAGGAGCCCCGGAGAAAACCCCCGACGGGTCGATTCCTCTGCGCCGACGAAGCCCGGGTGCGGAGAGACCCGATGGTGGGGACGGCGCCGCACGGCCGCGTCTGGGTACTCGTCGAGTACCGGGGTGGCTGGCCGCCCGACGGCTTCGACGGTCTGGATCTCGAACCCCGGACCAAGGCGCTCCTCTTCTCGGCCGCCCGCCAGGCACGGGCCCGGGTGCTGCTGGTCAGAAGGCACGGGCGCCGCACACCCGGCGGTCCCGGACGCTGGGCCGTACTGCGCTACGAGGACTCCGGCGCCTACCGGCAGCAATGGGGCACGTGGAGCCGGGACGAGGACCTGGCGCAGATCGTCGACGCCCTCGGAGCACCGGGCGAGCTCGGCCGGCCGCCCGTCGTCCTGGTCTGCGCCCACGGTCAGCACGACACCTGTTGCGCCGTGCGCGGGCGGCCCGTGGGGCGTGCGCTGAGTGAGCGGTGGCCGAGCCTGGTGTGGGAGTGCACGCACGTGGGGGGTGACAGGTTCGCCGCCAACGTCGTCGTCGTACCGGACGGTGTCTACTACGGCGGGCTCGACGCGTCGTCCTCCGTGGCAGCGGTCGAGGAACACCTGGCCGGCCGCGTCCACGCGGAGCACCTCCGCGGATACACGGATCTCTTCCCGCCCCAGCAGACCGCCGTCGCAGCCGTCCTCGCACGCTTCGGCCCCGCAGGCCGCCATGACTACGCGATCGCCGGGACCACCCGTGACGGTGACCACTGGCGCATCCGTGTCACCGGCCGGCCGCCGCGTGCGACGGACCTCGAGGTCGGTGTGCGGGCCTTCCGCGCGCCGCCGCACCAACTGACCTGCCGAGGGAGGGCGATGAGTTCCGCCGTCGTCCACGAGGTCGTCTCGGTACGCTCCGCGCGCACGGCGAACCCGCCGGAAGCGGGGGGCCCGCGGACGGATTGACCGGTCGGTGTGCCGACGGCTGCGACCGGCCCGGACGCAGCCGTCGGCACCTGGGGCCCGGGAAGGCGCGCCGTCTCAGGCCGGGTACGCGTGTGTCTGTGTCGCTTTGACGGCGGCCCAGACCGGTGCGCCCGGATGGAGGTCGAGTTCGGCGGCCGCCACGGCCGTCAGATCGGCGACGAGCGGGAGCCCACCGGTGAGGGCGGCGCGGATCCGGTCGCCGTGCGTCTCCAGCCCCGCGACCTCACAGTGCCAGAGGTTGCGGGCGCTGGTTCCGGTGGGCCGGTCGCTGTACAAGGTGACGGCGCCCGGGGGGAAGGCGACGAACGCGGACCCGGTCAGCTCCTCCGTGGTCGTGATCACCGGCCCCCCTTCCAGCCGCACGGTGTGCCCGTCGGCCTCCCCCCGGTAGAGGTTCAGGCCGACCAGTTGGGCGATGTAGTCGGTGCGCGGACGGCGGGCGATGTCCGAGGGCAGGCCCTCCTGGACGATCCTGCCGTGCTCGATGACGACGAGCCGGTCGGCCAGCACCATGGCGTCCAGCGGGTCGTGCGTGACCAGCACGGCCACCGCCTCGAAGTCGGCCAGGTGGCGGCGGAGCCGGCTGCGTACCTCCAGGCGCGTGCGGGCGTCGAGTGCGGCGAGCGGTTCGTCGAGGAGCAGCAGCCGGGGGTGTGTCGCCAACGCGCGGGCGAGGGCGACACGTTGGGCCTGCCCACCCGAGAGGCGGCGCGGCCTGGCGCCAGCGTGTTCCGCGAGGCCCATCCGGTCGAGCCACCGGGCGGCCTGCGTGCGCGCCTCGGTTTTGGAGGCGCCCTGGCAGCGGGGGCCGAAGGCGACGTTGTCCAGGGCGCTCAGGTGGGGGAAGAGCAGGTAGTCCTGGAAGACGACACCGACCGGGCGTGCTTCGGGCGGCGTACCGTCCAACGTGGCACCGTCGAGGCGCAGGTGGCCCCCGGTCAGCGGGGTGAGCCCGGCGAGAGCCCGCAGGGCCGTGGTCTTGCCCGCCCCGTTGGGCCCGAGCAGGGCGACGACCTCACCCGGAGCGACGGTCAACGCCACATCCAGGCGGAAGTCGCCGCGGTCCACGACGAGGTGGGCGTCCACGCCGGCCCCCGGGGCGGAACCGGTGCCGGCTTCCCGGGCACTGTGGGTCATCAGTCGGCCATCCAGTGATCGGACGGTCCGGCGGGGACCGTGCTGGGCGGGACGGAGGGGGTCACGAGACCGTCATCCACCGGTCCCGCAGGCCCGCGAGGACCGCGATGGACACGGCGAGCAGCACGAGACTCAGCGCCACGGCGGCGGCCGGGTCGTTCTGCAGGGCGAGGTAGACGGCCAGCGGCATGGTCTGGGTACGGCCCGGGAAGTTGCCCGCGAAGGTGATCGTCGCGCCGAACTCACCCAGTGCGCGGGCCCACGCCAGGACGGCGCCCGCGGCGATGCCGGGCATGATCAGGGGCAGGGTGACCCGGCGGAACGCGGTGAAGCGGGAGGCCCCCAGGGTCATCGCCGCCTCCTCGAAACGCGGATCGGCGGCGCGCAACGTGCCCTCCACGCTGATGACGAGGAACGGCATGGCGACGAACGCCTCCGCGATCACGACCCCCGCCGTGCTGAACGGCAGCGTCACTCCGAACCAGGCGTCCAGCCACTGCCCGACGACGCCGTTCCGGCCCAGCGAGAGCAGCAGCGCCACACCGCCCACCACCGGCGGCAGGACCAGCGGAAGGGTCACCAAGGCCCGTACCAGACCTCGTCCGGGAAAGTCGGCGCGTGCCAGCAGCCAGGCCAGAGGCACGCCGAGAACGAGGCTGACAGCCGTCGCCGCGGTCGCGCAGACCAGGGACAGCCGGAGGGCATCCCACACCTCCGTGCTGGTCAGCTGTTCCGGGAGGCTGCTCCAGGGGGCCCGTACGAGGAGGGCGGCCAGCGGCAGCAGCAGGAACACGAGGCCGACGACCGCGGGCAGCAGAAGTGGCAGAGGCACCCCGCTCCGCCCACCCGACCGGACCCGTCGCCGCCGGGGGCCGCCGGGGGCGACGTCACCCGCGGCGGCCCGGGCGACCGCACCGGCCTTGCCCGACCCGCTCACGGCTCGAGGAACCCGTCGCCGGTCAGGACCTTCTGCCCCGCGGCGGACCGTACGAGAGCGATGAAGCCCTGGGCGGCCTCGGCGTTCGGCGCGTCCTTCAGGAGGGCGATCGGGTAGTCGTTGACGGCGTCGGCCGACTCGGGGAATTCCACGCCCTCCACCTTGTCACCGGCGGTCCTCACGTCGGTCCTGTAGACGAGGGACGCGTCGGCCTCCTTCAGCTCCACCTTCGTCAGGGCGCTCTTCACGTCCTGTTCGTAGGACACGGGGGTGAGTTCCAGTTCCGCGGCGTCGAGGGCCTTCCGTGCCGCGGCGCCGCAGGGTACCGACGTGTCGCAGAGCACGACCTTGAGGCCGGACTCCGTCAGGTCCCTGAGGGAGGCGATGCCGTCGGGGTTGCCGGGCAGGGTGGCGATCTCCAACTGGTTGCGTACGAAGGTGACGGGCGTGCCCGACACGCTCCCCGCGTCCCGGACGACGGCCATCGTCCCGGGGCTGGCGGCGGCGAAGACGTCGGCCGGGGCCCCACCGGCGATGCCGGCGGCCAGGGTGTCACTGCCACCGAAGCTGAAGGTGACCCTCGTGCCCGGGTGGGCGCTCTCGAAGTCCTCGCCGAGTGTCGTGAAGCTCTCCTTGAGCGAAGCTGCCGCGAAGACGGTCACCGTGCCGGAGAGCTTCCCCGACGTGTGGCCGGCTGCCGATGAGCCCGACGCGGAGGAAGGGCCCCCGGAGGAGCAGGCGCTCAGCGCCAGGAGCGCGGTTGCGGCTGCGCCGGCAGTCCGGAGAATCCGGTCGGCGGTACGGGTTGTCACGGGTCCACTCCCTCCGACGCCTCAGGAGAGCCGTCCACGAGTCTCTGCGGCAGGTCTGGCAGGTGGGGCAGGTGGGGCAGCCACGTCCGCCGGGAGGCCGCGGGGTGCCGCACCACCAGGGCGAGCGCCGCCCCGACCGGGTAAGGACGGGCACGTGCCGATCATACTGGCGCAGATGCCAAGTGGAAGTCACTTGTGGTATCGCATGAGCCGGGTCCGACGCGGATCAGGTGTGCATGTACGTTCACACGGATCTGCTGACGGCGGCGCGGACTGCCGGACGGCGGAGGGCCCGGGCCGCCTCACCGGGTGCGCTCACCCGCGAGGACCGGCCCGGATGCCGGACAGGCCGTCCTTCCGCTCACTGTGATCCGCGCGGCCGTCCGCGGCACGGCCGTCGTGTGCGCGGGGGAGGGCGATGGCAGGCGGCAGCCGCCGAGGCCCTGTCAGGCGGACGGCGTCCGGGTTTCACGCGCGGTGGACATGGCGGTTCAGGCGCGATCGATGTGGACGTTGGTCGACTTCACGCGGGCGGTGGCCTCCATGCCGACCTCCAGCGACAGCTCCTCCACGGCCTCGCGGGTCAGCAGTGACACCAGCCGGTGAGGCCCCGCCTGGATCTCCACCTGGGCAGCGACATCGCCGAGTTTCACGGCGGTGACGATGCCCGGGAACGCGTTGCGCGCGGAGGTGTAGGCGGCCTCGCCCGCTTCCGCGGTCCCGGCGATCTCGACCGAGAAGGCGGCCAGGTCCCTGCCGTCGACGAGCCGGCGTCCGCTCTCGTCGCGACGGGTGGCGACTCTCCCCGCGTCCGCCCACCGGCGTGCCGTGTCGGGGCTCACACCCAGAAGTCGTGCCGCCTGGCCGATCGTGTAGAGCTGCATGCGTGTCAACTTAGGTCCGGAACATCGCAGGTACAAGCAGTGCTCCCGTCGACGGGGTCGCACATGCCGGGCTCGGGTACGACTCGGCCGTCCCGCCCCGGGGTTCCGGGAGACACTCCTCGGCACCCGGTCCGACGCCCTCGTCGGTCGGCATGGTCGCCTGTCCACGGCACGGAGCGTGCAGGGGGAGCGGATGCGGACACGCAGCGACGGCCCGGCTCGACGCCC
>NZ_JBEXWB010000037.1:0-32663 GCF_040629645.1 Streptomyces sp. NPDC005899
GGGGTGGCCGGATGCCGTCGCACGGCTCCGGCCACCCCTGCCCGCGGACCCTGCCGACCCTCCCGTACGCGACGGCCGTTCGCCCCCGGTGCTATAGGCGGCCCGGGCGGGGGAAGGCGAGCGGACATGGACATCACGGGTTTCAGACATGCGGGGCGATGGGCCGCACTGCTGGCGGTCGTCCCCGTCGTGGCGGCGTGCGGCGGGGATCCCGGCCCACGACCTGACGGGGCGCCGGGCGGAGCACCGCCCGCGCTGGCGCAGGGAACGCAACTGGTGATCACGACCGGCAACGGCGTACGCCTGCGGCCGGCCGACGACGACCGGGTGGCGCTCCCGGACGGGCACACCCACAGCCGCTGGTCCCACCACGACGAGACCTGGGTCCTCGACCTGTCCTGTCCGCGGCACGAGGACCGTGCGGACCACGAGGACCGTGCGGAGGACGACGGCCGTGCGGAGGACGGTGGGGACTGCCCCCGCATGCCGGTGATCGGCGTCCCCGCCGGTGTGTCCGTCACGGTCACCGCCCGGAACGCGGGGATCGACGCGGTGGGGATCGACGCGGGGCTGGATCTGACCACCGTGAACGGGGACGTGACGGTCGCCCGGTCCGGTGTGCAGGACGCCACCGTCCGGCTGGTCACCCGCAACGGCTCCGTCCGGGCGGGCACGCTGCGTTCGGAGCGCCTGCACGCCGAGACCGTCAACGGGGACGTGACGCTCGGCAGTGCCACCTCCCCCTCGCGTCTCACCGCCACCACGACCAACGGCTCGGTGCGGGTCGCCCTGCCCGACCGGGTGCCCGCCTACAAGGTCGCGGCGACGACGCGGAACGGCCGGACCTCGGTGGGCGTCCCCGTCTCCACGGAGCGCAAGGGCCATGATATGACACTCGCCACCGTCAACGGGGACGTGACCGCGACCCGCGACTGACACGGCGGTCACAGGTGCACCACCGCGCAGCCCCGGCCACCGCACGGCGCGACCGAGCACCCCCGGCCACCGCACGGCGGCCGCGGTCCGCCCCGGTGCGGGTCGCGGGCCCGCCCGGGTTCCGTCCCGTGGGCAGTACCCCCGCACGGAGGAGCGCGGGTCACAAGTAAGGTGACCCTAATAACGCGAGGCCGGCGTCCGCCGCCGTCCGCTCCCGAGGTACGGAGACCCCCCTTGTCGAACGCCGTGGCCGAGGCCGCCCCCGCTCCCGCCGGGGACCCGCTGTCCGGAGCCGTACCCCTGCGGTCGGCGGAGCAGTTGCGCGAGATACTCGGCGTCCCGTGGCCCCTCGTCATCGACAAGGTGCACGACGAGCTGACCGACGCCGACCTCGGTCTGCTGGCCCGGGCGCCCTTCTGCGCGGTGTCCACCTCCGACGCCGAGGGCAACTGCGACACGTCCCCGCGCGGCGGCGAGCCGGGCTTCACCCTCGCCCTGGACAGACGCACCCTCGCCCTCCCCGACCTGCCGGGCAACCGGCGCGGGGACAGCTTCCACAACAACCTGGCCAACCCGCACGTCGGCCTGCTCTACCTGATACCCGGCTCGACGACCGTGCTGCGGGTCAACGGCCGGGCCCGCATCCTCACGGACGCCCCGTTCTTCGCCGCGATGGCGGTCAAGGGGCGCCGCCCCGACCTGGCCCTGGTCGTGGAGATCGACGAGATCTACCTGCACTGCCCCGCCTCGCTCAAGCGGGCGGGCATGTGGGCCCCGGACACCTGGGAGGGTGCTGCCGCAACGCGCTCCGTCTGAGCGACGGCCGGGGCGTCCGCCCGCCCGCGAACTCCGGTCAGAAGCCGCCCCCGCCGTCGAACCCGCCGCCGCCTCTGAAGCCGCCGCCGCCTCCGAAGCCGCCGCCGTCTCCGAAGCCGCCGCCGTCCCCGCCGCCGAAGCCGCCCGCGTCGAAGTCGGAACCGGAGAAGTCACCACCGCCCCAGTCCCCGCCCCCGAAGTCGCCGCCGCCGTACTCGGCCGCGTAGGCGGGGGTCGACAGCATCGAGCCGAGCATCGTGCCGACGAGCAGACCCGGCAGGAGGCCGCCGCCGAAGTAGCCGCCCGCCCACGGCCCGTAGGCGGGGCCCGCCTCCCAGTACGGGCGCCGGCGGCCGTCACCGATGTCGACCGTGCGGCTCATCGGGTCGTCGCCCTCACGGAGCCGGACCTCGTCCGCCGCGCAGACCGGGACCTCGCGCGACGCGCCTCCGGACGGCGTCCACAGGACGTCGGTGACGGAGGGGCCGTGGCGGGGGTCGAAGAAGCACGGCGGGCGACGGGCGGGCAGCTCGCGGTGCTTGCGGCGGGCGTCCAGGACGGCGAGGGAGAAGCGGCCGTCCTCCAGCGCCTCGGTGACCGCGCGCACGTCGGAGGGGTGCCGGGCGCTGCCCATCCGGGACTTGGCGTCCTCGTACGAGTCGAGCGCGCGCTCGTAGTCGGCGCGCATGGCGTCGTCGGCACCCGGCTCCGCGGGATGGAAGTCGAGCCGGTCCAGGGCCTCGCCGTAGGCGGTGATGTCCTCGTCCACGACGACGCGCAGCCGTTCGAGCGCGGCCTGCTCCTCCGCCTCCTTGCGCTTCCTGCTGCGGCGGGAGACGGCGTAGACACCGCCTCCGCCGACGAGGACCAGTCCGCCGAGGACGATCAGCCCGGCCACGGGGGCCGCGCTCGCGCCCCTGTCCTGCGCGCCGCCTCCGGACCACGAGGCGGGGGCGCTGCCCCTGGCCTGCTCGACGGCGCGGTCGACGAACGCGTCGAGCTGGGTGGCCGCGTCCGTGCCGGTGCCGGGGGCCTTGACGGCACCGGTGAGGTTCGCGACCGCGCGGGTCGGCATCACCTGCGGGTCCGCGCCCGCGTTGAAGCCGTCACCGAGGCGGACGGCGTAGACACCGGTGATCCCGGTGTCGCTGCGCAGGTCACGCAGGAGGGTCTGCGGCGGGAAGTCGGAGGTCGCCGGGAGCACGGCCACGAAGACCGGCTTGTCGGCGTCCTTGATCTTTTTCTCCAGGGCGTCCGCCTGCGAGGCGGAGAGCTGGTCGGCAGCCGCCGGATCGACGTACACGGGCCCCTGGCGCAGGGCCCGGGCCGCGTCGTCGATCGTGGAGGTGGCGGCCGGGACGGCGGGGGACATGGCCAGCACGGCCGCCGACAGGATCAGCAGCAGGCCGGCCCAGAGGGGGACGAGCAGCCTCGTGCGCATACTCCGAAAGTAACCCGGATGGGCGGCGAACGCGCCGCCCATCCGGGTCCTTCCACCGCGTATGCGACTGACACCGTGCGGTGCCCACTGCTCACACCGCGCGGTACGCGCTGCTCACACCGCGCGGTACGCGCTACGCAGCTCGGCCACCGCCCCCGTAAGGTCGCCGGTGAGCAGGAGGTGGTCGGCCTCGGCGAACGGCTTGGACACCGCCTGCGTCAGCTTCCCGCCGGTCCGCTGCTGGACCAGCAGCCGGGCCTGGTCCACGATCGCCTTGCCCGCCGGGGTCCTCCCGAGTCCCGCCTTCTCCGCGAGGTGGGCGGTGACGGCGAGGGCGGCGAGGGTGGCCTCTCCGCCCGCGGGCGCCTTCTTCAGGGTGGTGAGCCCCCAGCCGTACGGGAACTGCGGGTCGTACGCCGTGTCGCCGACGTTCACCGGCAGCTGCGACTCGGACCTCGGCCAGGTCACCGGGAGCTGTCCGGTGAAGGCCCGCTTGCCGTAGAGCACGTCGGCGACGCCGTCGCCCTCGGTGCCCGGCAGCCAGGAGGCGACCAGTGCGTCGATGTCCCCGAGCCGGTCGCCGATGAGCTGCGGGCGGCCGGAGACGACGAGGACGGCGCACTTCATCGCCGCGCAGACGGTGTCGACGGCCTTCTTGTCGGCGTCGGTGAGTTCCAGGTCGTGCCCGTTGCCGACGTCGCCGATGCCCTCGGCGTACGGCTTCTCGCCGACGACCACGACGCCGGCGTCGTAGCCCTCGGTCGGGGCGGAGGCGTCCTTGGAGTACGTCGCCGAGGAGGTGTTCTTCTCGATGCCCTCAAGGATCGTCGTACCCGTGGTGGTGGCACCGGAGCCACCCTGCCAGCTGACGGTCCAGCCGCCGGCCTGGTTGCCGAGGTCGTCGGCGTTGGAACCGGCGACGTAGACCTTCTGCGACGCCTTGAGGGGGAGCACGGCGCCGTCGTTCTTCAGGAGCACCTGCGACTTGGCGGCGGCCTCGCGGGCGACCGCGCGGTGTGCGGCCGAGCCGACGCCGTCCAGGTTCGACGTGTCCGCGTACGGCTTCTCGAAGAGGCCGAGGCGGAACTTCTGGGTCAGGATCCGGGAGACCGCGTCGTCGATCCGGGCCTGCGTGATCCGGCCCGCGGTGACCTCGTCCTGGAGGGTCCTGGTGAAGTCCTGGTAGGCCGTCGGGACCATGATCATGTCGAGTCCGGCGTTGACCGACGTGCGGACGTCGCTGGCGTAGTCGCCGGGGATCTGGTCGATGGCCTGCCAGTCGCTGATGACGAAGCCCTCGAAGCCCATCCGGTCCTTGAGGACACCGTTGATCATCTCGGCGTTCGCGTGCATCTTCACCGGCCCGGCGTCGTCACCGATGACGTCCAGCGAGGAGTACGACGGCATGACCGTGCCGACGCCCCGCTTCACGGACTCGGCGAACGGGGCGAGGTGGACCGCTTCCAGCTCCTCGCGGGTGACCTTGGTGACGCCCTGGTCGATGGTGTACGAGCCGGTGGTGGACGAGCCGAACTCCGTGCCGCCGTCGCCGACGAAGTGCTTGGCGCTGGCCAGCACCTTGTCGTTCCGGTCGAGGTCCCTGCCGGAGGCGTGGCCCTGCATGCCGGTGATGACGGTCTCCATCGACTCGACGAGTGCCGGGTCCTCGCCGTAGGCCTCGTAGGAGCGGCCCCAGCGCTCGTCACGGGTGACGCACAGGCAGGGGGCGAAGTCCCACGGGATGCCGGTGGCGCGCACCTCGCTCGCGGTGACCGCGCCGGTCCTGCCGGCGAGCTGCGGGTCGCGGGTGGCGCCGACGCCTATGTTGTGCGGCATGATCGTCGAGCCGATGACGTTGTTGTGGCCGTGCACCGCGTCCACGCCGTAGATCAGCGGGATCTGGAAGCGGGTGGCCCGGGCGCGCAGCTGGTAGGCGTCGACCATCTTGGCCCAGGCGGCCGCCGTGTTCGGGGTCGGGACGGATCCGCCGCCGGAGAGCAGCGAACCGAGGTCGTACGCGGCGATGTCACCCTGCGACTTCAGCGCGTTGCGCTCGGCCTGGGTCATCTGGCCGGCCTTCTCGGCCGGGGACATCCGCGCCAGCAGGTCGGCGACGCGCTTCTTCACCGGGAGCTTCGCGTCCTGGTACGGGAGCCCGTGGGCGTCGATGACGACCTGCGGGTTCTCCTTGGGCGGCTTGGCCCCGGTGACCGTGAGCTCCAGGGGGACCGTCTCCGCCGCTTCGGCGCCCCTGTCCTTCGTGGTGGCCACGGAGACGGTGTGCGTGGTGCCGGAGGCGGTGCCCGCCGGGAAGGTGTGCGTGCCGCTTACGGGCCTGTAGTCCTTGCCGGCCTCGGCGCTGCCGCCCCGGGTGGTGTAGGTGACGGTGACGGGCTCCTCGATGGGAACGGAGCCGGTGGTGGCGACGGAGATCCTGATGTCCGCGGTGCCGCCCTCCTTCACCGTGTGGACCGCGGAGTCGACGACGACGCTCGACTTCAGGGCCGGGTCGGCCTTTCCGTACAGCTCGACGGCGTCCATGGCGAAGGACCCGGGGGCGCCGGTCGGCAGCGTGAGCGCGTAGCCCCACATCTCGTTCAGGCCGAGGACCTGGTCGATGCCGCCTACGGGCTGGTAGTCGGCCCGGTAGACGAACTCCGCGAAGGGGATCTCGACCTGGTGCCAGCCCTCCCAGTCGTCGGTGAACGACGTCGTCCACAGCTCGGACGCGCCGCCGTTGGCGCCGCCGTCCTTGATCTCGAAGTTGATCCGCTTGCCGGAACCGGGCGGCAGCGGCGCCTTGTTCTGCCCGTACCACCAGAAGCGGATGCCCTTGTGCGCGGTCCAGTCCCTCGGCGGCTGGTCCACCGCGAACTCGTGGCTCAGCCCGCCCCAGGCGCTGATGTCGTAGGTGCCCTGGAGGACCTTGGCGCCCTCGGGGGCGTCGGCGCGCTCGGCGAACTCCAGCTTCGGCTGGTCGTCCGCGTCGCCGCCCCAGGTGAAGAGGGCGTCGGCGGGCGGGTTGCCGAGCGGGACCTCGCCCTCGAAGCGGTCGACGAGGACCGGTGCCGGCTCGTCCCCCTCGGCCGCCGAGCTGGTCGCGGCTCCGGCGAGGAGCCCGGCGAGGACGGTGACGGCGGCGAGCGCTGCCGTGGCCGGTCTCGCCCGGTGACGTACGCGGGCGTGCGGTGTGCGTGGCATGTACGGCTCTCTTCCGTGAGGTCCGGCGTTGCTTTCGGTTCCGGCGCCGCTCGGGTTCCGGCGTTGCTTCCGGTTCCGGGGCTGCTCCGGCTTTCGGTTCCGGGGTTGCTCCGGTTCGGCCCGGCCCGCACCCGGTCGGCCTCCGCCGCGGCGCCGTGACCGGGCCGCGTGCCCCTGTCCCGGCCGGCCGTGCGCGGGTGCCGCCGGGCGGGTCAGTCGGTGCGCGCTTCCCGGGTGAGGCGGATGGTGTCGCGGTACCACTTCGCGCTGTCCTTGAGCGTCCGCAGCTGCGTGTCGTAGTCGACGCGGACGATGCCGAACCGCTTGTCGTAGCCGTAGGCCCACTCGAAGTTGTCCATCAGCGACCAGGCGAAGTAGCCCCGGACGTCGGCGCCCTGCCGGCGGGCCTCGGCCATGGCGGCGATGTGGTCGGCGAGGTAGGCGGTGCGGTCGGTGTCGGGCACGGAGCCGTCGGCGGCCACGGTGTCGTCGAACGCGGCCCCGTTCTCGGTGATGACGGTCGGCAGCGCGTAGTCGCGCTGGAGCCGCAGCAGGAGATCGGTCAGCTCGGTCGGGGTGATCTCCCAGTCCATGGCGGTGCGGGGCAGGTCGCGCTCCACCCCGCGGACGACGGGCAGGCCGTCGTCGCCGGTCGGCGATCCGTCCTCGGTGACGCCGGAGAACAGGGCGCCCCGGTAGAAGTTGACGCCGAGGACGTCGAGGGGCGTGGCGATGGCGGCGAGGTCGCCGTCCTGGACGGGCAGTTCGATGCCCTGGGCCGCCAGGTCCGCCACGACGTCCTGCGGGTAGCGGCCGTGGACGATCGGGTCGAGGTAGAGGCGGGTGCCCATGCCGTCGGCCCGGCGGCAGGCCTCCCGGTCCGCCTCGCTGCCGGTCTCCGGGGTGGCCGTGCCGAGGTTGAGGGTGATGCCGAGCTCCAGCGGGTTGCCGCCCGCCGCCTCGCGCATCCGCCCGGCGGCGAGACCGTGGCCCAGGAGCAGGTGGTGGACGGCACCCATGGCGTCGCCCAGGTCGGTGCGGCCGGGGGCGTGGGCCCCGTAGGCGTAGCCGAGCATCGCCGAGCACCACGGCTCGTTCAGCGTCGTCCAGTGTTCGACCCGGTCGCCGAGTGCCTCGTACGCGAGCATGGCGTAGTCGGCGAAGCGCAGGGCGGTGTCGCGGGCCGGCCAGCCGCCGGCGTCCTCCAGCTCCTGCGGCAGGTCCCAGTGGTAGAGGGTGATCCAGGGGGTGACACCCCTGCCCCGGAGCTCGTCGACGAGCCGCTTGTAGAAGTCGAGGCCCTTGGCGTTGGCCGGGCCACGGCCGCCCGGCTGGATACGCGGCCAGGCGAGCGAGAAGCGGTAGGTGTCGACGCCGAGGCCCGCGATGAGCTCCACGTCCTCGGGCATCCGGTGGTAGTGGTCGCAGGCCACGTCCCCGTGCTCCCCGTTGTGCACGGCCCCCGGCACCCGGCAGAAGGTGTCCCAGATCGACGGGGTGCGGCCGTCCTCGGCTGCCGCACCCTCGATCTGGTACGAGGAGGTGGCCACACCCCAGCGGAAGCCGGCGGGGAGTCCCCGGACGGCGGCGGGCTGCAGGCTGCTGCGAGGGGTGACGAGGTTCATGGCTCTCCGTAACTCCGGTTCGTCCTGTGGGGGCGTGCGTCGGGAAGCGGTCAGTGGTGCAGCCAGCAGGCGGCCTCGCGGTCCTCGCCGGCGACCGGTGGGGCGAGGACCGGCACCCGCTGGGCGCACGGCTCGAACGCCTTGCCGCAACGGGGGTGGAAGGCACAGCCGGTGGGCATCGCGGACAGGTGCGGGGGCGAGCCGGGGATCCCGGTGAGCTCCCGGCGGGGGCCGTGGAGGGCCGGGAAGGAGTGCAGGAGGCCCTCGCTGTAGGGGTGGCGGGGGTCGCGGTAGATCTCCGCGGCGCCCGCCTGCTCCACGATCCGCCCGCCGTACATGATCGCGATGCGGTCGGAGAACTCGATGAGCAGCGAGATGTCGTGGGTGATGAACACGACCGAGAAGGAGAGGCGCTCCCGCAGTTCGACGAGCTTGCGCAGGATCTGCCGCTGCATGACGACGTCGAGGGCGGTGGTCGGCTCGTCCATGATGACGATCTCGGGTTCCAAGGCGAGTGCCATCGCGATCATCACGCGCTGGCGCATGCCGCCGGAGAGCTGGTGCGGGTAGGCGGCGAGCCGGTCGGCGGAGATCCCGACGAGGCTGAGCAGTTCCTCGGCCCGCGCGGTCCGCTCGGCGGCCCGCATGCCGGGGCGGTGCGCGGTGAGGACGTCGGTGAGCTGGCTGTGGACGGTGTGCACCGGGTTCAGCGAGTTCATCGCCCCCTGGAACACGATGGACAGCTCCTGCCACCGGAACGCCCGCAGTTCGTCCGCGCTCAGGGCGAGGATGTCGACGGCCTCGCCGCCCGGCCGGTGGTAGTGGACGTCGCCGCCGGTGATCACCCCGGGCGGGGAGAGCAGCCGGGTGACGGCGTACGCCAGCGTGGACTTGCCCGAGCCCGACTCGCCGGCCAGGCCGAGGACTTCACCGCGGTGCAGGGTGAGGTCGATGTCCCGCAGGGCGCGGACGCCGCTCGCGCCGGTGCCGTAGTCGACGTTCAGGCCGCTGATGGTGAGGATCGGCTCGGCGGTCATGCGCTCTTCTCCTTGCCGGCCTTGCCGGTCTGTGCGGACACCTCGGTGTTGCCGGGTGCGGCGGGGTCCGGGGCCGTGCCGCCACGGGCCACCGGGGTGAAGCCGGGCGGCACGGGCCCCTCGGGGGCGGCGGCACGGGCGACGGGCGTGAAGCCGACCCGCATGCGGACCGTGCGGGACGCGCCCGTGGCGGTGCGCAGACGCGGGTTGACGAACTCGTCGATGCCGAAGTTGATGAGGGAGAGGGCGGTGCCCAGCAGGGCGATGCACAGGCCGGCGGGGACGAACCACCACCAGGCGCCCTGGGCGAGGGCCTGGTTGGACTGGGCCCAGAAGAGCACGGTGCCCCAGTTCCAGTGGGAGATGTCGGCCACGCCGATGAACGCGAGGGTGATCTCCGAGAGGATCGCGAAGATGACGGTGCCGACGAAGCCGGACGCGATGACGGCGGTGAGGTTCGGCATGACCTCGAAGATGATGATCCGCCAGGTGGACTCACCGGTGGCCCGCGCCGCCTCCACGTAGTCGCGGCGCCGGAGCGACAGCGTCTGGGCACGCAGCACGCGTGCCCCCCAGGCCCAGGAGGTGAGGGCGATGACGGCGGCGATCAGCAGGTCCCCGGTGTCCTCGACGAAGCTCGCGATGATGATGATCAGCGGCAGGCCGGGGATCACGAGGAAGATGTTGGAGAGCATCGAGAGGATCTCGTCGGCGGCCCCGCCGAGGAAGCCGGCGCTGACCCCGATGAGGACGGACAGCACGGTCGCCAGGATCCCGGCGAGGAATCCCACCAGCAGCACGCCGCGGGTGCCGACGAGGATCTGCGAGAGGACGTCCTGCCCGGTCTGCGTCGTACCGAACCAGTGGTCGCCGGACGGCGGTTGCAGCAGCTGGTCGCTCATCGCGTCCGGGTCGTACGGGGCGAGCCAGGGGCCCGCCACGGCGATGAGCACGAAGAAGGCGAGGATCAGCAGTCCGGTGCGGGTCTTCCCGCCGCGCAGGAAGCGCAGCCGTGCCCGGCCGGTGGCGGCGGGAGTGGGCGGGTCGTCCAGTACGGCGACGTCGGTGGCGGTGACGGCCATGGCGTCATGCCTCCTTACGGGTGCGCGGGTCGAGGAGGGCGTAGGCCATGTCGGCCAGCAGGTTCGCGGCGAGGACGGAGAGCGTGATGATCAGGAAGACGCCCTGCATCAGCGGGTAGTCCTTGGCTCCGACGGCCTGGAAGAGCTGGTAGCCGATGCCCGGGTAGGAGAAGACCATCTCGACCAGCAGGGTGCCGCCGACGATGAAGCCCAGCGAGAGGGCGAAGCCCGAGATGTTGGGCAGGACGGCGTTGCGGGCCGCGTAGGAGAACATCACGCGCCGCTCGGACAGGCCCTTGGCCTGCGCCACCATGACGTAGTCCTCCGAGGAGACGGTCACCATCATGTTGCGCATGCCGAGGATCCAGCCGGCGACGGCGCTGAGCACGATCGTCACCCCCGGGAGCACCCCGTGGTAGAGCGCGCTGGAGACGAACGGCCAGTCGAAGGCCGGGACCAGGGAGTTGTCGTAGCCGCCGGCGGCCGGGAAGACCTGCCACTTCACCGCGAACACCGCGATGGCGATGAGGCCCAGCCAGAAGTACGGGATGGCGGAGATGAAGGTGGTCACGGGCAGCAGCCCGTCCAGCCAGGAACCCCGCCGCCAGCCGCTGTACACGCCGATGCCGGTGCCGAGCAGGAAGCTGATCAGGGTGGTGATGCCGACGAGCGCCAGGGTCCAGGGCAGCGACTGGGAGATCACCTCGCCGACCGGGGTCGGGAAGAAGGTGAAGGACAGGCCGAGGTCGCCGTCGAGCAGGTGGGACCAGTAGTCGGTGTACTGCGACCAGACGGACTGGTTCTCGTCGAGCCCGAACAGCGCCTTCAGGGAGGCGATGGCGCTCGTGTCGAGCTGCCCCTGGTAGCGGCTCATGAGGGCCTCGACCGGGTCGCCGGGCATCAGGCGCGGGATCAGGAAGTTGATGGTGATGGCTGCCCACGCGGTGATCGCGTAGAAGGCGAGCCGCTGGAGGATGTACTTCACTTCGCTGCTCCCTCGGCGGTGGTGCCGTCGTACAGCCAGCAGGCGGCCCACTGGCCGTCCGCCAGGTCGAAGCGCGGCGGCAGCTCGGTGCGGCAGCGTTCCATGGCCTTCGGGCAGCGGGGGTGGAAGCGGCAGCCGGCCGGCGGGGCTATCAGGGAGGGCGGCTCGCCGCTGCCGGTCTCCTCCTGCGCCTCCTCGTCGGCCACCCGGTCGGGGTCCGGCGCGGAGGCGATGAGCAGCTGGGTGTAGGGGTGCGCGGGGTGCTGGGTGACGGTCTCGCTGTCACCGCCCTCGACGATCCGGCCCGCGTACATCACCAGGGTCGTGTCCGCGAAGTAGCGGGCGGACGCGATGTCGTGGGTGATGTAGAGGATCGCCAGGTTCAGGCGTTCCTTCAGGTCGCGCAGCAGGTTGAGGACGCCGAGCCGGATCGACACGTCCAGCATCGACACCGGCTCGTCGGCCAGCAGGACCTGGGGGTCGGCGCCGAGCGCCCGCGCGATCGCGACGCGCTGGCGCTGCCCGCCCGACAGCTCGTGCGGGAACCTGTCCAGGTACTGGTGCGGAGGGGTCAGCTGGACGCGTTCGAGCAGGGCGGACAGGTTCTTCTCCAGGTCCGCCTCCCCGTTGCCCGCCCGGTCGTGGATCCTGAGCGCCCGGGTCAGGTGGTAGCGCACGGTGTGCACCGGGTTCAGTGAGGCGAAGGGGTCCTGGAAGATCAGCTGGACCTGCTTGACGTACGTACGGAAGGACCGGCCACGCCCGGCTCTCACCGCCGTGCCGCCCAGCTCGATCTGCCCCGCGGTGAGCGGGTACAGCTGGGCGAGCAGCCGTGCGACGGTGGACTTGCCCGAGCCGGACTCCCCCACCAGCGCCGTGACGGTGCCGCGCCGGAGCTTCAGCGAGACGTCGTCGACGGCGTGGACGGTGCGGTGTCTGCGGGCGAGGAAGTCGCCGGCGGTGCGCCGTACGGGGAAGTGCTTGGTGACTCCGCGTGCTTCGAGGACCACATCGGTCCCGGTGCTCGCGTGTGCGGACTGTTCGGTGGTCATGGCCGGTTCTTCCCCGTACTTACTTGGCGGGCTCGAGGTTCAGCACGACTTCCAGCGCGTCGGGCTGGGTGTGCTGCGGCGCGGCGTACGGGTCGGCCTCGGTGGGCCAGCCCACCCAGTTCTTCGTCGAGTACTCGGCGCCGATGGGGGCGGCGGCCGTCGGGATGACCGGGGCCTGCTCGACCATGATCTTCTGGAGGGCGTGCATGGCCTTGGTGCGCGCGGCGTCGTCCGTGGCGTTCGCGTACTGCTTGAGCAGCGCGGTGGCCTCCGGGCTCTTGAAGCGGCCGAAGTTGCCGAGCTGGGCGCTCTTGCCGACGGGCTGGAGGATCGCCCCGTCCATGATGTTCTGGTACATGTCGTACGGTGTGGCGCCGCTGTTGGTCCAGTGCAGGGTGGCGTCGAAGTTGCCGGTGGCGACGTCGTTGCCCCATGCCTCCGCGGTCTGCGTCTTGACCTTCGCCTCGATGCCGAGCTGCTTGATGTTGTCCTTGATGATGGAGAGCCCGGTGATGTAGTCGTTCCAGCCGGCCGGGTCGGTGAAGGTGAGCTTCACCGGCTTGCCGCTCGGGTCCTTCAGGACGCCGCCGCTGAGCTTGAAGCCCGCGTCGGCGAGGAGCTTCTTGGCCCCGGCCACGTCGGGCGCGGTGGTGGCGCTCTTGTACTCGGGGGCGATGAACGGCTCACCGGCGGGCAGCGGGATGCCCGTCGGGTTGGTGATCTCCGGGTAGAGGGTCGCCTCCGCCTGGACGTAGATGGCCTTGCGGTCGACGACCATGGCCATGGCCTTGCGCAGCGCGGGGTTGTCGAACGGCTTGCGGGCGGTGTTGAACCACAGTCCGTGGATGCCGAGCCCGGAGGGGAACCAGAGCTTGTGGTTCTTCGGGTCCTTGGCGACGTACAGCTGCTTGTAGTTCGGCATGAAGACGAACGACCACTCGACCTTGCCGTTGGCCAGGGCCGTGGTCGCCGCGCTGTTGTCGTTGTAGGCGGTGTAGCGAAGCTCCTTGACCTTGGTCTCGCCCTTCCAGTACGAGGGCGTGGCGGTCAGCGTGGTGGTCTGCGGGGTGAAGGTCTTCAGCTTGTACGGGCCGGAGCCGACCGGGGTGCGGTTGGGCCAGGTCTCCGGGTTCTCGACCTTCTCCCAGATGTGCTTGGGCACGACGTAGGTCGTGATGATCTTGTTCTGGTTGACGAACTGGGACTCCTTGAAGGTCAGCACGACCTTCTTGCCCTCGACCGTGATCCCGTCGTACGGGATGCCGTTGCCGTTGAGCGCCGGGTGCTTCTTGAGGAGCTCGAAGGTGAACGCGACGTCCGCGGCGGTCAGGGGCTTGCCGTCGGCCCACTTGGCCCGGTCGTCGAGGGTGAAGGTGACCTTCGTGAAGTTGGCCTCCCAGTCCCACGCGGTCGCCAGCCACGGGTCCGCCTTGTCGGTGGGGCGGATCTGGTTCGTCATCGCGAGCGGCTCGTAGATCATGAAGCGGTAGCCGAGCGTGGCGCTCGCCGAGGTCGCGAGGAACGGGTTGCTGTTGTTCGTCTGCGGTCCGTCCGGCTTGCCGAGGGTCAGCACGCCGGAGGCGCCGGCTCCGCCCCCCTTGTTGGCGCCCGAGTTGGCGGACGAGCAGCCGGCGGCGAGCGCGACCACGGCGGTGGCGACTGAGAGCGCTCTCAGAGTGTGGCGACGGCGTACGGACATGGCGACTCCAGAAGGACTGCGGGTCTGGGAGATCCGGGAGGTGGGCAGCGCTCGACGCGCCGGGTAGGGGCAGTGCGGGTGGGGCGGATCGCGCGACAGGCGAGGTGGTGCGGCCGCGCCGGCGGCGCGGGGTGGTGCCGGCGGTGCGGGTCGGGGACTGAGGGACGGGCCCGGGCCGTGGAGCGTGGCCCTGTCCGTTACGGCGCCGAGTGGCGCACGACCAGTTCGGTGGGCAGCACGACCGGACCGTCCGGTACGGCGGTGCCGCCGAGGTGGGAGAGCAGCAGCCGCGCCGCGGCCTCCCCCATGCGGCGTGTGGGCTGGCGCACGGTGGTCAGCGGTGGCTCGGTGTGCTCGGCCATCGGGATGTCGTCGAAGCCCACCACCGCGATGTCGTCGGGCACCCGGCGCCCGGCGGCCCGCAGGGCCCGCAGCACCCCCGCCGCGGTGATGTCGTTGTGTGCGAAGACCGAGTCGAACTCCGCGCCGGACGCGAGGAGTTCCTCCACGGCGAGGCGGCCGGTGCGTTCGGTGAAGTCCCCGCGCACGACGAGGTCGGTGGGCAGGACCGCACGGAACCCCGCGAGCCGTTCGCGTACACAGCCGAAGTGCTCGGGTCCCGTGACGACCAGGGGTCTGGTGCGTCCGCCGGCCCGCAGGTGACGGGCCGCCGACGCGCCCCCCTCGTGATTGGTGGTCACGACGGAGGGGAATTCCGGGTGGTGGCCGCGATCGTCGATGAGCACGATCGGCAGCCCGGACCGGTGCAGTTCGGTGAGGTGGTCGAGGGTGTTCTCCGGCTCGACGACGACGAGTCCGTCGAAGGCGCGCGCCGACACCTGACTGGTGAAGCGTTCCACGGACTCCGCCCCCCGGTTGCAGGTGAACAGCAACAGCCCGTAGTCGGCGGCCTCGATGGTGTCGACGACGCCCTGGAGCAGTTCGCCCATCCACGGCCAGGTCAGCGAGGGCACCAGCATCCCGACCGTGCGGCTGCTGCCGCGGGCCAGTCCGACGGCGCCCGAACTGGGCACATAGCCGAGATGTGCGATCACTTCACGAACACGGGCCGCCGTGGAACCGTCCACTTCGTCCTTGAGGTTGATGACCCGCGACACGGTCGTCTTGCTGACGCCGGCCTCACGGGCGACATCAGCGATGGTGACACGCAACGGGGCCTCCAGGGACAAGGCGGGACAGGGCGGAGCAATCGGACGGCCACGGCTTCGGTACCGGTTCCGCAACCGGTACCGGAACCGGTACCGGCGTTGCGGCTGGAGTTAACCCCGCTGGAACAGAGGCGTCAATACTTCACGTCGAGATTGGTCCGTACCCATGGGCGGTGCGGGCCTGAGGCACCTTGCGTTCAGGAGTTGAAGGGATCCGCACTTGGCAGAACCAGAGCTCCTGGGGGATCGAACTCGGGGAGAGGGGTGGGTTCCTGGAAGGCTGGGTTGCTGGAAGGTGGGGTTGGTGAACGGCTGGGCTCGTGAAGAGTCGGGCTCGTGGCGGGGCATGCTCCTGGGCGGGGCACGCGGAACGGCTCACTCATGACGGCCGGCCCGCCGGCGCACGTCACGCCCCCCGTGGACTCCAGGTGCAGTGCCTCGTCCGCCCGGGCAGGGGCGACGGCGGTACGGGCGCGGCGGCCACGGTGGCTGCGTTCGTGGTCGCCATTGCGGTCGTGGTCGCGATCGCGGTCATGGTCGCGGTCGCGGTCGCGGTCGCGGTCGGCGAGAACACCGACGGGTCCGGGTCACGTCAACTTTCCGACCGCACACGCCCCACAGGACGCACCGTTCCTCACCGCGCAGGTGCTCCGGCTCGACCCGGGGGGCCCACGGTCGCCGCCTCTCGGCGCCGGCCGCGGATGTTGTGGCGCGCGCCGGTCGTCGTGGAGACCACGGGAGAGGCGGCCGCGTGGCCGGGTACGGCACGGTGACCCGTCCGACCGGGCCTCACGCGCCCCGGCACCCATCCGCGCCACCCACGCCGCCGACTCGGCCGTGTCCGACGCGGCGTGTCCGACACGGTCCGGCGTAACCCCCGGCGGCCCCCGGTGGAGCAAAGGGCCTGCTGTACACCTGCAACGGTCCGGGGTGCGCCGTGGACGCACGGCGGGGTGCACGGTTGACGCACGGCCCGGCGCCGGGGGCGTGGTCGACACGGCGGCGGGCACGCGCCCGTCCTGAGAGGCCGTCCCCCGCTCCCGGTGTCCGTACGCGCCGCCGGGGCATGCCCGGGCCACGACGGCGCCGGTCCGGGTCGTGGCGGAACCCCGGGGGACCCCCGAAGGGCCCCGCCGCGATCCGGGCGCGGAGTCCTAGTCGGTGGGCTCGACGCCCGCCCGCAGCAGCCCGTAGGTGTACGCGTCCTCCAGAGCCTGCCAGGAGGCGGCGATGACGTTCTCCGCCACGCCGACCGTCGCCCAGTCGGCCGTGCCGTCGCCGGTGGTGATCAGCACCCGGGTCGTGGACTCGGTGCCTGTGCGGCCCTCCAGGATGCGGACCTTGTAGTCGACCAGTTCGAGCTTGGCCAGCTGCGGGTACATCCGCTCCAGGCCGACGCGCAGGGCCCGGTCCAGGGCGTTGACCGGGCCGTTGCCCTCGGCCGTGGCGACGATGCGCTCACCCTTGGCCCACAGCTTCACGGTCGCCTCGTTGGCGTGGGTGCCGTCGGGGCGGTCCTCGACGATGGCCCGCCAGGACTCGACGCGGAAGTACCGGCGCGGCCTGCCGTCGACCTCGGCGCGCAGCAGCAGTTCGAAGGAGGCGTCGGCCGCCTCGTAGGTGTAGCCCTTGAGCTCACGCTCCTTGACCCGCTCGACGACACGGCCGACGAGAGCCCGGTCGCCGCTCAGGTCGATGCCGAGCTCCTTGCCCTTGAGCTCGATCGAGGCGCGGCCCGCCATGTCGGACACCAGCATCCGCATGGTGTTGCCGACCAGCTCCGGGTCGATGTGCTGGTACAGGTCCGGATCAACCTTGATCGCGGAGGCGTGCAGTCCGGCCTTGTGGGCGAAGGCGGACACGCCCACGTAGGGCTGGTGCGTGGAGGGCGTGAGGTTGACGACCTCGGCGATGGCGTGCGAGATGCGCGTCATCTCGGCGAGCGCGCCCTCGGGCAGGACGGTCTTGCCGTACTTGAGCTCCAGGGCCGCGACGACGGGGAAGAGGTTGGCGTTGCCGACGCGTTCGCCGTACCCGTTGGCGGTGCACTGCACGTGGGTGGCGCCCGCGTCCACGGCGGCCAGGGTGTTGGCGACGGCGCAGCCGGTGTCGTCCTGCGCGTGGATGCCGAGCCGTGCGCCGGTGTCGGCGAGGACGGTGGCGACGACGGCCTGCACCTGGGCGGGGAGCATGCCGCCGTTGGTGTCGCAGAGGATGACCACGTCGGCGCCGGCCTCGGAGGCGGTGCGCACGACCGACTTGGCGTACTCAGGGTTGGCGCGGTAGCCGTCGAAGAAGTGCTCGCAGTCGACGAAGACCCGGCGCCCCCGCTCCCTCAGGTGGGCGACGGTGTCGCGGACCATCTCGAGGTTCTCCTCGAGCGTGGTGCGCAGGGCCAGCTCCACGTGCCGGTCGTGGGCCTTGGCGACGAGGGTGATCACGGGGGCGCCCGACTCCAGGAGCGCCTGGACCTGGGGGTCCTCGGCGGCCTTGCCGCCGGCCCTGCGCGTGGCGCCGAAGGCCACGAGCTGGGCGTGCTCGAAGGTGATCTCCTGCCGGGCGCGGGCGAAGAACTCGGTGTCGCGGGGGTTCGCTCCGGGCCAGCCCCCCTCGATGAAGCCCACGCCGAAGTCGTCCAGGTGCCGGGCGATGGTCAGCTTGTCCGCGACCGTCAGGTTGATGCCTTCACGCTGCGCCCCGTCGCGCAGGGTGGTGTCGAAGACATGGAAACTGTCGTCGGAGGCCGTGGCCTTGGTGGTCATGCTGATCTGACTCCTGTCGGGTGAGCGGATCCGGACGAATCGGCTCCACTTGCCCCCATCATCCCGCGTGCCTCGCCCCGGCCGTGGTGAGGGCCGGAAAACGAAAAAACCCCTCGCGGGTGCGAGAGGTCTGCGCGCGGGTCTGGGGCACGATGTCCGCCTTCGTACGTGGTGGTACGGGGCGGTCACTGCGGACCGGCGCGCCTGCTGCCGATAATCATGGCGGACGAGGACACCTCCGCAGTCTCGCACAGCCCGGACGCCGTGGACCCCCCTGTCTCAGGATGCGGGCGGGCTGTCCGCCGCGCCGCCGGGTGCCGGGAGCGCCTCGTCGACGTACGCGCGCATCTCCTGGAGGACCCGTGCCCGCCCGGTGCCGGGCAGGCCGACGGTGACGTGGACGCTGAACCCGTCCAGGAGGGCCCGCAGCCGGCTCGCCGCCCGCCCGGTGTCGACGGCGCGGAACTCCCCGCGTGCGACCCCTTCGGCCAGCAGTTCCACCAGGTCGCGGTGCCATGCCTCCTCGATCGCAGCCTGCCGGGCACGGGCCTCGCCGTCGGCGTTGCGCGAGCGGTTCCAGACCTCGAGCCAGAGTGTCCAGTGCGGGTCGCCGTCACCGGCGGGGACGTACAGGCCGATGTAGACGTCGAGGCGCTCGCGGACGGTTCCCGGGCCGCCGAGCAGGGCCCTGCGCTCGGCGCCGAGCCGCCCCTCGCTCCACTCCAGGGTCTGCAGCAGCAGTTCGTCCTTGGTGCGGAAGTAGTAGAGGAGGTGGCCGCTGCTCATGTGGACGGCACGGCCCAGTCCGGCCATCGTGAGGCCGTCGAGGCCGCGTTCGGCGACGGTCGCCATCACGGCGGCGAGCACGTCCTCCCGGGGCGGGGCGATGTTGCGGCGGCGCGGGGTGTCGGGCACGTCTCAGATCCTGGGTTGCTGTTGCGTGATGCAGTGGATGCCTCCACCACCGGCAAAGATCGTACGGGCGTCGACGAGCGTCACCGTACGGTCGGGGAACAGGTCGCCGAGGACGGCCGCCGCCTCGTCGTCCCTCGGGTCGTCGAAGGCGCAGAGGACCACACCGCCGTTGCAGAGGTAGTGGTTGATGTAGGAGTAGTCCGCCCATGCGCCGTCGGGGCCGCGCAGCGTGGTGGGAGCGGGGATCTCCACGACCTCCAGCCGGCGTCCGGCCGCGTCCCTGGCGGCGCGCAGGAGGCGGACCGTCTCCCGGGTGACCTCGTGGTCCGGGTGGGACGGGTCCGGCTGGACGTGTGCGACGACCAGGCCGGGACGGGCGAAGGCGGCCACGATGTCGACATGGCCGAGTGTGCCGTACGTGCCGTAGTCGCCGCTCAGGCCGCGCGGCAGCCAGAGTGCCTTCTCGGTGCCCAGCCGGGCGTGGACCTCCTCCTCGACGGCCTGCCGGCTCCAGCCCGGGTTGCGTTCCCCGCCGAGCTGGACCGTCTCGGTGAGCAGGACGGTGCCCTCACCGTCGACGTGGATCGCGCCGCCCTCGTTGACCAGCGGGGAGCTGTGCACGGGGACGGCGGCGAGTTCGGCGACCGCGCGCGCGATGTGCCGGTCGCGCTCCCAGCGGGCCCAGCCCTGGGCGCCCCAGCCGTTGAACGTCCAGTCGACGGCGGCCAGCCGGCTGCCGTCGGTGACGAAGGTGGGGCCGATGTCGCGCATCCAGGCGTCGTCCAGCGGGCGGACGGCGATCTCGACGTCCGGGCCGAGGAGGGCGCGTGCGCCGTCCTCCTGGCCGGGGCCGGCGATCACGGTGACGGGCTCGAAGCGGCGTACGGCACGGGCGACGGCGGCCCAGGCCCGGCGGGCCCCGTCCAGCTCGGCGTCGGTGGCGAAGGTGGGGTTGGGGCCGGGCCAGGCCATCCAGGTGCGCTCGTGCGGGGCCCACTCGGGCGGCATGCGGAAGGTCATGGCGGGTCCTAGAGGAAGTAGAGGCGGTTGAGGGGGACGGAGTCGGCGGCCGGTGAGCGCAGCGGGTCGCCGTCGAGCGTGACCAGCCCGGTGTCGCCGTCGACGCCGACGCTCCCGGTGCGGGAGTTGAGGCGCAGGTCCGCCGGTCCGATCCCGCGTGTGCCCCGGACGGCGACCCTGCGGCGCCGGGTGGGCATGCGGTCGGCGCCCAGCTGGGTGGCGGCCTCCGCGACGAAGGCGACGGAGAGATCGGCGGCGGTGGCGCCGTGGGCGCCGAACTGCGGCCCGAGGACGAGGGGTTCGCAGGCGTCCGTGGCGGCGTTGGGGTCGCCGGTGACGCCGTACGCGGGGAAGCCGGACTTCAGGACCAGCTGGGGCTTGGCTCCGAAGAACTCCGGACGCCAGAGCACGATGTCGGCGAGCTTCCCGGGCTCGATGGAACCGACCTCGTGCGAGAGGCCGTGCGCGATGGCGGGGTTGACGGTGAGCTTGGCGATGTAGCGCAGCACGCGCGCGTTGTCGTCGCCGGGGCCGTCGCCCTCCAGCGGGCCGAGCTCCGCCTTCATCTTCGCGGCCATGGCGAAGGTGCGGCGCACGGTCTCCCCGGCCCGCCCCATGCCCTGCGCGTCGGAGGAGGTGATCCCGATGGCGCCCAGGTCGTGCAGCACGTCCTCGGCGCCCATCGTGCCCGCCCTGATCCGGTCGCGGGCCATGGCGGCGTCGCCGGGCAGGTCGGTCTTCAGGTCGTGGACGGAGACGATCATGCCGTAGTGCTCGGCGACCGCGTCGCGGCCGAAGGGGAGCGTCGGGTTGGTCGAGGAGCCGATGACGTTCGGGACGCCGGCCATCTTCAGCACGTTGGGGACGTGCCCGCCGCCGCAGCCCTCGATGTGGAAGGCGTGGATCGTACGGCCCTCCAGCACGCGCAGGGTGTCCTCGACGGACAGGCACTCGTTCAGCCCGTCGCTGTGCAGGGCGACCTGGACGTCGTACTCCTCGGCCACCCGCAGCGCGGTGTCCAGGGCGCGGGTGTGGGCGCCCATGTCCTCGTGGACCTTGAAGCCGCAGGCACCGCCCTCGGCGAGTGCCTCGACCAGCGGCGCCTCGTGGGAGGACGAACCACGGCCGAGGAAGCCGATGTTGACGGGCCAGGCGTCGAAGGCGTTGAAGGCGTGGCGCAGCGCCCAGGGCGAGTTGACTCCGACACCCCACACCGGCCCGAACTCCTGGCCGATGATTGTCGTGACCCCGGAGGCCAGCGACGCCTCCATGATGCGCGGGGAGAGCAGGTGGACGTGGGGGTCCACGGCACCCGCCGTGGCGATCAGGCCCTCACCGGAGACGATCGTCGTCCCCGTGCCGACGACCACGTCGACCCCGTCCAGGGTGTCCGGGTTGCCGGCCCGGCCGATCGCGGCGATGCGGCCCTCCCGGATGCCGACCGACACCTTGCGGATGCCCAGCACGGCATCGATGACCAGCACGTTGCTGATGACGACGTCGCAGGTCTCCCGGACGGCGGCGGCCTTCAGGTGCAGGCCGTCGCGGGCCGTCTTGCCGAATCCGGCGAGGAACTCGTCCCCCTGCAGCTGGGCGTCGGACTCCACCCGGACGGTCAGCCCGGAGTCGCCGAGCCTGATCCGGTCGCCGGCGCGCGGGCCGTGCACGGAGGCGTACTCGTACGGGTCCATCAGTTCCCCTCCCCTGCTCCGAGGTAACCGCAGGCAGCCGCTCTGCGCAGCGCCTCCTCCTTCGCACCCGGCGCGTCCAGCGGTCCGTCGACGAGCCCGGCGAAGCCGATCGCGATCCGGTCGCCGCCGATGGGGACGAGGGGCGCCTGAGCGGTCTCCCCGGGGCCGAAGCGGACGGAGGAACCCGCCGGCACGGCCAGCCGCATCCCGTACGCCGCGGCGCGGTCGAAGGCGAGGCGCGGGTTGGCCTCGAAGAAGTGGAAGTGGGACGTCACGCTGACCGGGACGGTCGCGGTGTTGCGGACGGTGAGCCGCAGGGCGGGTCGCGGCTCGGGCACCGCGGAGCCGGGCAGGAGCGCGCCCGGGGCGTCCTCGCCGAGCGAACCGCCGGCCAGGGGGTGGCTGACGACCGCGAGCCGCGAGCCGTCGTCGAACACGGCCTCCACCTGGACCTCGGTGACCACGTCGGCCACACCGGGCAGCACGTCGTCCGGCCCCAGCACGGTGCGGGCGGCCTCGATCGCCTCCGCCAGCCGGCGCCCGTCCCTGGCCGCCTCGCACACGGTGTCCGCGATCAGCGCGGTGGCCTCGGGGACGTTGAGCCGAAGGCCCCGGGCGCGCCGGGCCCGGGCCAGTTCCGCGGCACCGAAGAGCAGCAGCCGATCGCGTTCGGTCGGAGTCAGTCGCACGTCACGCACCTCCTGGTTAGAGCATCACTCTAACCAGGTTCGAGCGGCACTCGAAACCCGGCTACGGCGGACGGTGAGACCGGCCACGGCCGAACCCGGCTGCGGCGAACCCCCGCCACGGCGAGACCCGGCTACGGCGAAGGCCGCGCCCCGGTGCGGGGCGCGGCCTTCGGACGGAGGGGGAACGGCTAGCCGAGCTGGTGCATCCAGCCGTGGGTGTCCTCGGCGATACCGCGCTGGATGTCCAGCAGGCGCTCACGCAGCCGGAGGGTGACCTCGCCGGGCTGACCGTCGCCCTGGACCCACTCGCCGTCCGCGGACTTCACGGTGCCGACGGGGGTGATGACGGCGGCGGTCCCGCAGGCGAAGACCTCGGTCAGGGTGCCCTTCTCGGTGTCGGCGCGCCACTGGTCGATGGAGACGCGGCCCTCCTCGGAGGCGTAACCGAGGTCCCGGGCCACGGTGAGAAGCGAGTCACGGGTGACTCCGGCGAGCAGGGAGCCGGTGAGGGTGGGCGTGACGATCCGCTTGCCGCCGTCCTCGTCCTCGTACACGAAGTAGAGGTTCATGCCACCGAGCTCCTCGACCCACCGGTGCTCGACGGCGTCGAGGTAGGCGACCTGGTCGCAGCCCTTCGCGGCGGCCTCGGCCTGGGCGAGGAGGGAGGCGGCGTAGTTGCCGCCGGTCTTGGCGTCGCCCATGCCGCCGGGGACGGCGCGCACCCGGTCCTGCGAGAGCCAGATGGAGACCGGCTTCACACCGCCGGGGAAGTAGGCGCCTGCGGGAGAGGCGATGACGATGAAGAGGTACTCGTTGGCGGGCCGCACCCCCAGCCCGACCTCGGCGGCGATCATGAAGGGGCGCAGGTAGAGGGACTCCTCGCCACCGTGCGGCGGGACCCACGCCTCGTCCTGCCGGACCAGCGCGTCACAGGCCTCGATGAACGTCTCCACGGGGAGCTCGGGCATCGCGAGCCGGGCGGCGGACCGCTGGAAGCGCGCGGCGTTGGCCTCCGGGCGGAAGGTGGCGACCGTGCCGTCGGGCCGGCGGTAGGCCTTGAGCCCCTCGAAGATCTCCTGCGCGTAGTGCAGGGTCATGTTGGCCGGGTCGAGCGACAGCGGACCGTACGGCACGAGCTGGGCGTCGTGCCAGCCCCGGCCCTCGGTCCAGCTGATCGTCACCATGTGATCGGTGAAGTGCCGGCCGAATCCGGGGTTGGCCAGGACCGCCTCGCGCTCCGCGTCCGACAGCGGGTGCGAGGAGGGCTTGAGCTCGATCGTGGGCGTCGTCATGAGTGCGTGTCCTTCACCGGTCTTGTGTGTGATGGACCGCGCTCACGCCCGCTCCCGTCCGACTCGTATCGGCCAGGTCGTAGGACGTCCGAGCTCTACCGCGAGCCACGGCCCCGCGTTCGATTATCGCCCGGGGGAGGCTCTGCACGAAATGGCACGTTTGCGGGGCGTGAGAAAACACGGTCCAGGGGTCGATGGTGGCACCCGGGGACCGCATGGTGAAGCCGCCGGGTGCGGATGCGACCCGGCGGCTTCGATGTGGAGGCGTCGGGTCAGCTCGCTACGCGTACCGCGAGCGCGTCGCCGATCTCGTCGGTGGAGCGGGCGGCGGCCCCGTCGCGCTCCGCGAGGTCGGCGGAGACGGCCTCCTCGATGCGGACCGCCTCGGCCTCGTAGCCGAGGTGGCGCAGCAGGAGGGCGACGGAGAGGATCGTGGCGGTCGGGTCGGCCTTGCCCTGGCCCGCGATGTCGGGCGCGGTGCCGTGGACGGGCTCGAACATGGACGGGAAGGCGCCCGTCGGGTTGATGTTGCCGGACGCGGCCAGGCCGATGCCGCCGGTCACGGCGGCGGCGAGGTCGGTGAGGATGTCACCGAAGAGGTTGTCCGTGACGATGACGTCGAAGCGCTCGGGCTGGGTGACGAAGAAGATCGTCGCCGCGTCGACGTGCAGGTAGTCGGTGGTGACCTCGGGGAACTCGGCCGCGACCCTGTCGAAGGTGTTCTTCCACAGGTGACCGGCGTACACGAGGACGTTGTTCTTGTGGACCAGCGTCAGCTTCCTGCGCGGCCGGGCGGCGGCACGCGCGAAGGCGTCACGCACGACGCGCTCCACACCGTGGGCGGTGTTGACGCTGACCTCGGTGGCGATCTCGTGCTCCGTACCCGTACGGAGGGAACCGCCGTTGCCCGTGTACGGGCCCTCGGTGCCCTCGCGGACGACGACGAAGTCGATCTCGGGGCGGCCGGCCAGGGGTGTGGCGGTGTTCGGGAAGAGCTTCGACGGCCTCAGGTTGATGAAGTGGTCGAAGGCGAAGCGCAGCTTCAGCAACAGCCCGCGCTCGAGCACGCCCGAGGGCACGGACGGGTCACCGATGGCACCGAGGAGGATGGCGTCGTGGCCCTTGAGGGCCTCGAGTTCCGCGTCCGGGAGGGTTTCACCGGTGCGGTGCCATCGCTGGGCGCCGAGGTCGTACTCCTTGGTCTCCAGCTTCACATCCTGCGGGAGAACAGCGTTGAGGACCTTCAGGCCCTGGGTCACGACCTCCTGGCCGATACCGTCACCTGGGATCACTGCGAGATTGATGCTGCGAGACATGGAGGCACCCTAGTACTCGTCCCACCACATGACATGCGGCGTCCAACATGCGGACCGCCGGCGCTGTCGGGGGCGGGACCGGCGGTCAGTGGCCCGTGGATCCGCCGTTGTCCCGGCGGTCGAGCGCCCGCTGCAGGGCGGCGGCCGCGTTCTTGCGCTCGGACTCGGCGGAACGCGGGGTGTGACGGACGCGGCGGACAGTGGTCTCGGCCATGGGGGATCGACTCCTTGAGATCGCGTGGACGCGGGATCGGGACTCCGCGTGGGCGTGGCGCCGCGGCCGCGAAGGCCCGGATCGTGATGTCGAGGCGCCGGAGGGGGCGGGGAGCCGGTGCCGCAGGGATTGCCTGCTTCGGGGCACACGCACTACCGCCGGTCGCTGGATACGCGCATCGTCCGGCTCCTACAAAGCTAGGACAGCGGGAGCCATCTGTCTCCACAGATACTCGGACTTCCTACTATCTGAGACGGCCGCCACCCTCGGGCCCCCCGGACGCGGTGCACCACCGCCCGGACGGCGGCCCCGGCGCTGTGGCGAGGGCGGGTGGGGCGGGACGGCCGGAACGAGGCGGTCAGAGGGGACTGCCGGAGCCGGTCGGCCGGAACGAGGCGGCCGGAGCGGGCCGCTCGGGGCGGGATCGTCAGAGCGGGACGGTCAGCTGCGCCTGGACGTGCGCCCGCAGGACGCCCGCCATGTCCGTCACCCCGACCCCGAGGAGCCACTGCACCTGCAATCCGTCCATCAGCGCGATCAGCTGCCGCCCCGCCGCGTCCGGGGCGACGCCGGGCCGCAGCGCGCCGTCCGCCCGCGCCTGGGCGTAGGCGAGTTCCGCCCCGGCCACCGAATCGCGGTAGCGCCGTACGAAGTACGCGTGCGCCGGGTGGTCGGCCGCGGTCGCCTCGGTGGAGACGACCGAGAACAGCTCGACGATCCCGCGCCTGGTGGTGTTCAGGGCCGCCAGATCGGCGTACCTGCGCAACCGGTCCACCCCGGCGGTCCCACCGAGCGAGAGCCACTCGCCGTCCACCTCGTCACGGTGTTCGAGCACCGCGAGCAGCAGGGACTCCTTGGTCGGGAAGTGGTGCAGCAGACCCGGGTGCGAGATCCCGCACCGGCTCGCGATCGTCCGCAGGGAGGCACCCCGGTAGCCCGCCTCGCCGAACAGGGCCATGGCCTGGTCGAGGATCTCGCGACGCCTCGCGCGGCCCTTCGCGTAGCCGCGCCGCGCTTCGGCCTCCACCCGCCACTCCCCCGGTCGTGTCAGCCGGCGTGTCCGTCGGCACAGCAGTCAGACTGACACATCCGAAGATACCTACCAAGTGGTCGGGATTGACTCTATGGTGGACCGGAACCGTGTCGCGAAAGGACCCCCCGTGTCCCCCTCCCTGCCCTACCTCGACCCCGCGCTGCCCGTCGCCGAGCGGGTCGACGACCTCCTCGGCCGCATGACTCCGGCCGAGAAGACCGGCCAGATGCTCCAGCTCAACGCCAAGGACGGAGTACGGCACCTCGTCGAGGACCTGCACGTGGGGTCGATCCTCCACGCCGCGCCCGAGAGGGTCCTGGAGGCGGCGGCGCTCACGGAGAGGACCCGTCTGCGCATCCCGCTGCTGGTCGCCGAGGACTGCATCCACGGCCACTCCTTCTGGGAGGGCGCCACCATCTACCCCACCCAGCTCGGCCTGGCCGCCACCTGGGACGCCGGTCTCGTGGAGCGCGTCGCCAGGGCCACGGCCGTCGAGGTCGCGGCGACCGGAGTCCACTGGACCTTCTCGCCGGTGCTCTGCATCACCCGGGACCTGCGCTGGGGCCGGGTCAGCGAGACGTTCGGCGAGGACCCCTTCCTCATCGGCGAACTCGGCTCGGCGATGGTGCGCGGCTACCAGGGCGAGGGCCTCGACGACCCGACGGCCGTCCTCGCCTGCGCCAAGCACTTCGCCGGCTACTCCGAGACGCAGGGCGGCCGGGACGCGAGCGAGGCCGACATCTCACGGCGCAAGCTGCGCTCCTGGTTCCTGCCCCCCTTCGAGCGGGTCGCCCGCGAGGGCTGCCGCACCTTCATGCTCGGCTACCAGTCCATGGACGGGGTGCCCGTCACGGTCAACGACTGGCTCCTGAACGAGGTGCTGCGCGGCGAGTGGGGGTACACCGGCACGCTGGTCACGGACTGGGACAACGTCGGCCGCATGGTGTGGGAGCAGCGGATCTACGGCGACTACACCCAGGCCTCCGCCGCCGCCGTCCGGGCGGGCAACGACATGGTGATGACGACGCCGAAGTTCTTCGAGGGGGCGCAGGAGGCGATCGCGCGGGGCCTGCTCGCGGAGGCCGACATCGACGCGGCCGTCCGGCGGATCCTGACCCTCAAGTTCGAGCTCGGCCTGTTCGAGAACCCGCGCCACCCGGACGCCGCCCGGCAGGCCGCGGTCATCGGCAGCACCGCCCACACCGAGCTGAACCTGGAGGCCGCCCGCCGCTCGCTGGTGCTGCTCACCAACGACGGCACCCTGCCGCTGGCCGGCGGCCTGCGGCCGGGGGGCGACGGCCGCGCCGTCGCGGACCCCGGCGGCGCACCCCGGACCGTCGCCGTCATCGGGCCCAACGCCGACGACGCGCAGACCCAGCTCGGCGACTGGGCCGGCTCCTCCGGTCAGGCGGACTGGCTGCCCGACGGCCACCCGCGCCCCATGATCCGCACGGTGCTCGACGGCTTCCGCGAGCACGTCCCGGCCGGCTGGACCGTCACCTACGCGCGCGGCGCCGAGATCCTCGGCGTGGGGCCCGACCCGGAGGGCGCGTTCTTCCCCGACGGACAGCCCCGCCCCGACATCGTCGTCCCCGCGGAGCCGTCCGAGGAGCTGATCCGGGAAGCGGTCGCGGCCGCCGGGGCCGCCGACCACGTCGTCGCCGTCGTGGGCGACCGCATCGAGCTGATCGGCGAGGGACGCTCGACCGCGACCCTGGAACTCGTCGGCGGCCAGGTCGCCCTGCTCGACGCGCTCGCCGCGACGGGCAAGCCGCTCGTCGTCGTGGTCATCAGCTCGAAACCGCTCGTCCTTCCCCCCTCGGCGCTCGGCGCGGCGGCGATCGTGCACGCCTTCAACCCGGGCATGCAGGGCGGCCGGGCCGTCGCCGAGCTGCTGCTGGGGCTCGTCGAACCGACGGGACGGCTGCCCCTCTCCTTCGCCCGTCACGCCGGCCAGCAGCCGACGTACTACAACCAGATCCGCGGCCAGCACGGCACCCGTTACGCCGACCTCACCCAGCGTCCGGCGTTCGTGTTCGGCGAGGGCCTGAGCTACACCACCGTCACGTACACGGACCTGGACGTGCTCACCCCGTCCGTCGGGCCGGACGACACGGTCCGCGCACACGTCACCGTCCGCAACACCGGCACCCGCCCGGCCCTCGAGACGGTGCAGGTGTACGTCAGCGACACCGTGACGTCCGTGACGTGGGCGGAGAAGGAGCTGAAGGCCTACCGGCAGGTGCCGCTCGCCCCGGGCGAGGAACGCCGGGTCGCGCTGGAGCTCCCGGTGTCCGCCTGCACCCTGGTGGACGCAGGGGGCGAGCGGGTCGTCGAACCGGGCGCCTTCGAGCTGCTCGTGGGGCCGTCCTCCCGGGACGACGCCCTGCTGCGGGCCGGTTTCACCGTGAAGGGCTGAGCGGGCGCTCGTCGCCGCGGGGGGTCACAGCACGTCGCCGTCACGCCAGTCGAAGACCAGCGGGTGGGACGGCGGGGGCAGCAGCCGTCCGGGCACCGGCCGCACGTACGTGCCGCCCTCCTCCCCGGGCAGGGGAACGGTCCCGTCCGGCCCGAGGGCGGCGATCCGGCCGGGCCAGACCTGCCAGCCGCGCGCCGCGTACAGCGGGGCCCCGGCGGCGGAGGCGGACAGCGCCCCGAAGGCGTAGGCACCGTCCAGGACCTCTTCGAGTGCGTCCATCACCTGGCCGCCGAGCCCCTCGCGGAGGCGGCCGGCGCGGACGGCGACGGCCTCGACGTAGCCGATCCGGTAGGAGCGGTGGTCGTGGACCACCCGGCGCTGGATCACGCTGCCGTGGGCCAGGAGGCCGTCCGCGCCGGCCACCCAGGCGTGGACGCCGCCCAGGGTGTGGTCCCAGTCGTCGTCGCCGAAGTCCCCGTCGAAGGCGGTGTCCAGGAAGGCGCGGATCCCCGCGAGGTCCGCCGGGGTCAGCTCGTAGGTGTGCGCGCGCCGCACGCGTGGCTCGGTCATGCGCCCAGCCTGGCGCGTTCCGCCGGCCGGCGGAACGCGGACCGCCCCCCGGCCGGCGGGGGGAGCCGGTCGGGGGGCGGAGCCGGAAGGGGGCGCCGCGCACGGCACCCGGGGCGTCAGCCCTGGTGGGGGTAGGTGTACTCGGTCGGCGGGACCAGCGTCTCCTTGATCGCGCGGGTCAGCGTCCAGCGCTGCAGGTTCTGCGGGGCGCCCGCCTTGTCGTTGGTGCCGGAGGCACGGCCGCCGCCGAAGGGCTGCTGGCCGACGACGGCACCGGTCGACTTGTCGTTGATGTAGAAGTTGCCCGCGGCGTAGCGGAGCTTGTCCATCGTGTACGCGGCCGCGGCGCGGTCGTTGGAGATCACCGCGCCGGTCAGCGCGTAGTCGGACACCGACTCCATCTGCTCCAGCATGCCGTCGTACTTCTCGTCCTCGTAGACGTGGACGGCGAGGATCGGCCCGAAGTACTCGGTCGTGAAGACCTCGTTGGCCGGGTCGTCGCACACGATGACCGTCGGGCGGACGAAGTAGCCGACGGAGTCGTCGTACGTCCCGCCCGCGACGATCGTGCAGGACGGGTCGGCCGCGGCGCGGTCGATGGCGGCCTTGTTCTTGGCGAACGAGCGGGCGTCGATGACGGCGCCCATGAAGTTCGACAGGTCGGTGACGTCACCCATGGTGATGGAGTCGACCTCGGCCGTGAACTCCTCCTTGAAACCGGAGTTCCAGATGGAGGCCGGGATGTACGCGCGGGAGGACGCCGAGCACTTCTGGCCCTGGTACTCGAACGAGCCGCGGGTCAGAGCCGTCTTCAGGACGGCACGGTCGGCGCTCGGGTGGGCGACGACGAAGTCCTTGCCACCGGTCTCGCCGACGAGCCGCGGGTAGGTGCGGTAGTTGGCGATGTTGTTGCCGACGGTCTTCCACAGGTGCTGGAAGGTGGGCGTCGAGCCGGTGAAGTGGATGCCCGCCAGGTCGCGGTGGTTCAGCGCCACCTCGGAGACGGCGATGCCGTCGCCGGTGACGAGGTTGATGACGCCCTTGGGCAGCCCGGCCTCCTCCAGCAGCCGCATCAGCAGCACGGCGGCGTGGGTCTGCGTCGGGGACGGCTTCCACACCACCACGTTGCCCATGAGGGCGGGCGCGGTCGGCAGGTTGGCGGCGATGGCCGAGAAGTTGAACGGCGTGATCGCGTAGACGAAGCCCTCGAGCGGGCGGTGGTCCATGCGGTTCCACACGCCGGGCGAGTTGGCCGGGGGCTGCTCGGCGAGGATCTGGCGGGCGTAGTGCACGTTGAAGCGCCAGAAGTCGACGAGCTCGCACGGGCAGTCGATCTCGGCCTGCTGGGCGGTCTTGCCCTGGCCGAGCATCGTGGAGGCGGCGAGCGTCTCGCGCCAGGGGCCGGAGAGCAGCTCGGCGGCGCGCAGGATGATCGCGGCGCGGTCGTCGAAGGACATGGCCCGCCAGGCCGGAGCGGCGGCGAGGGCCGCGTCGACGGCGTCCTGGGCGTCCTGCTCGGTGGCACCGGCGAAGGTGCCGATGACGGCCTTGTGGTTGTGCGGCTGCACGACGTCGACGCGCTCGCCGCCGCCCATGCGCTTCTCGCCGCCGATGGTCATCGGGAGCTCGATGGGGTTCTCGGCGAGCTCCTTGAGCTTCGCCTCCAGCCGGGCCCGCTCCGGGGTGCCGGGGGCGTATCCGTGGACCGGCTCGTTGACCGGCGCGGGAACCTGGGTGACAGCATCCATGAGTGCCTTGTCTCCTTGGTTGAGGTGGGTGGTCGGCCGGGCGGTCAGCCCTTGGTGACGACGGAGCGGGCGAAGAAGAGGAGGTTGGCCGGCTTCTCCGCGAGGCGGCGCATGAAGTATCCGTACCAGTCGGTGCCGTACGCGGTGTAGACGCGCATCCGGTGGCCCTCGGCCGCGAGCCGGACGTGCTCGTCGCTGCGGATGCCGTACAGCATCTGGAACTCGTACTCGTCCAGTTTGCGCCCTGCCTGGCGGGCGAGCTCCTGGCCGATCGCGATGAGCCGCGGGTCGTGGGAGCCGATCATCGGGTAGCCGTCGCCCAGCATGAGCGTCTTCAGGACGCGGACGTAGGCCTTGTCGATCTCCGCCTTGTCCTGGTAGGCGACGGAGGCGGGCTCCTTGTACGCGCCCTTCACGAGCCTGACCCGGCTGCCGGCGGCGGCGAGGCGGCGGGCGTCGTCCTCGGTGCGGAACAGGTAGGACTGGATCACGCACCCGGTCTGCGGGAAGTCCTTCCGCAGCTCCTCGTGGATGGCGAACATCGAGTCGAGGGTGGTGTGGTCCTCCGCGTCCAGGGTGACCGTGGTGCCGATCCCGGCGGCGGCCTCGACGACGGGGCGGATGTTGCCGAGGGCGAGCTCGTGGCCGCCCTCCAGCGACTGGCCGAACATCGAGAGCTTGACCGACATCTCGGCCCGGGTGCCGAGACCGAGCTCCTCCAGGCGGCCGACGAGCTCGAGGTAGGCGTCGCGCGCGGCGGCCGCCTGCTCGGGGGTGGTGATGTCCTCACCCACGACGTCCAGGGTGACCTCGAGGCCCTTGGCGGCCGCGTCCTGGACGACCGGGACGACCTCGTCGACCGTCTCGCCGGCGATGAACCGGCCGACGACCTGCTTGGTGCCCGGGGCGGCCGAGACGAAGCGGCGCATGGTGTCGCTGCGGGACGCGGCGAGAATCACGGGACCCAGCACGGGGCACCTCCACGGATGAGTACGGACGAGGCCGGACCGGGCGCTGTAGGCGCGGGCCGGGACGGCACGGAGAACCACTGTGAAATCTAGGGACCGTCCCCGCCGCGTGCCATCGACACCTGTCACGCATCCGTGGCCGCCACCTCAGACATTTGTCTGAAGGGGTGCGAGAATGGCCGGGTGAAGGGCGATTACCAGGAGCTGGTGGACGAGATCTCCGCGCTGCTCGGCGCCCCGGCCACGCTGGAGAACCGCGATTTCGGCCTGGTCGCCTTCGGGGCCCACGACAGCGACGACGACACCGCCATGGACCCCGTGCGCACCCGCTCGATCCTCACCCGGCGCTCGACCCCGGCGGTCCGAGCCTGGTTCGAGGGCTTCGGCATCACGCGCGCGACCGGCCCGGTCCGCATCCCGGCCGCGCCGGAGGCCGGTGTGTACCGGGACCGCGTCTGCCTCCCGGTACGCCATCGGGGTGTCGTCCTGGGCTACGTGTGGCTGCTCGACACGCACCCCGGTCCGACGCACGGGCAGCTCGCCGCGGCGATGGAGGTGGCGGCCCGGATCGGGGCGCTCCTCTTCGACGAGACCCGGGCGGGCGCGGACCTCTCCCGGGAGTTCGGCTCGGCGCTCACCGCCGGCCGGGGGCGGCAGCGTGAGACGGCGCTGGCCGCGCTGCGTGAGGCGCTCGGACCGGACGCGGACGGGCTGCACACCGTCGTGTGCGTGACCCCGTGGCCCGACGAGCCCCCACCGGCGGGCACCGTCCCCTCGGCCGCGGCCCTGACGGCGGTCGCCGGGGAGGGCCCCCGCTCCCTGGCCGCGCTGATCAGGCTGCGTGCCCCCGACGCGCTGGACCCCGCGACGACGGCGGCGGAGCGGCTGCGCGCCGCCGCGGGCGCGGGCGCGGCCGGCGGGGTGGCGGCGGCCCGCCGGGGGCTGGCCGAGCTGGCCGACTCCTGGCACGAAGCCCTGTCGGC
>NZ_JBEXWB010000038.1:0-32144 GCF_040629645.1 Streptomyces sp. NPDC005899
CCTCGTTGCCCTCGCCCGCCGCGCGGTAGATGACCTCGATCTCCACGTTGGGCACGTCCGGCAGGCCGGGCGCCGGATTGAGCACGGAAAACGCCAGGGGAGTGCTGCTGCTCAGCCACGTCGGATTCTCGTTCATGGAGGATCTCGTCGCCACGGTCGCGGCGCACGGGCTCACATGCCATGTGCTCAGCTCGCTGCCGGAGCCGCAGCACCAGGAATCCAGGCCGGCGGCGCTCGCCGACCTCGCCGACGACGTCCGGGTGACGCAGGGACACGTCCTGACCCCGCGTGACATAGAGGAGTACCTCGACCACCTGCGGGACACAGGCGTGGACGTGCGGTGCTGTCTCACCGTCTGGGAGGGCTATCGGCACCTGATGGCGCTGGCCAATGCCCGCCTGGGAGTCCCGGACCTGGACGAGAAGCAGGTCCTGGAACTGCGCGACAAGGTGGTGCTGCGCAACCGCCTCGCCGACGCGGGCCTCAGCCGGGGCCGGGCGTCCGTGCTCACCCCCACGACGCTCGCCGAGCGGCAGCGCGAGGGCGGACGCTACTTCGTGAAGCCGGTCAGCGGCATCGCCTCCTTCGGGACGTTCCCCCTCACCGCCGGCACCTCCTGGGCCGACCTGGAGCGCATCGCCGCCGAGGCCCGGTCCGACACGGTCTACGCCAGTGTCTTCCTCGCCCAACCGGGTCCCGGCGACCCGGTCGGCCCGCGAACGGCCGCGCACGGCACTTCTCCCGGAACGGCCGAGGTGCGCAAGACCCCCGACATGGAATTCCTCGTCGAGGACTACGTGCCCGGGCGCGAGTTCAGCTTCGAAGTGATCGTCGTCGACGGCGAGCCGCACGTCGTGGCCGTGCACGAGAAGTGCGAGATGACGGAGACGGTGAGCGCCGTGCTCGAGGACGCCTGCGTCAGCCCGCCCACGAGTCTGCCGCGCGAGGAGCTCGTGGCAGGGCTCCGCTGGGTGTCGAGCGTGCTCGACACCCTCGACCTCCGATGGGGCTGCTTCCACGTCGAGGCGCGGCACGCCCCGTCCGGTTGGGACCTGATCGAGGTCAACCCGCGCGTCGGCGGCAGCCTCATCTCGCCCAGCGTGGGACAGCTGACCGGCGGCCCCGGCCTGCTCGACCTCTGGCTGGAATCCCTGATCACGGCCCACCGGCCGGCCGGATTCAGCGAAAGGCTGAAGAGCCTGTCCTTCGCGGCGGACGGCACCCCGCAGGGGCACCACGCGACCTTCTTCCGCGTCTTCTTCGCCGACCCCGGCACGATTCGCGAGGTACGGCTGAACGACGGCCCCCTACGGCCGGTCCTGTCGCACATCCTGCTCAAGCCCGGTGACGTCGTGGAACCGGCCTCGCGCGAGGTGTTCCTCGGCCAGGTGCTCTGGCGCATGGACCTCGCCGACCGTGACGCGATCCTTCCCGCACTGGTGCCGGCCTCCAAGAGGGCCATCGAGATCACGTACGAAAGGGAACACGGATGACCAGGCCGATCATCCTCGTCGTCGACTACAACCTGAGCCGGATCGACGAGGTCCGCCACCTGCGGAACTACGCCCATGAGCACCATCACGCGTCGGTCGTCCTGATCCGCGCCGACCCCACCGAGGCCGACCGCTCCATCGCCGACGAGGTGCTCGACCTCGACCCGCTCCGTGACGACTTCGCCGAGATGGGCGAGAAGCTGCTCGGCGACCGGCGCGAACGGATCAAGGCGGGCATCGTCTTCTCCGACAACGCGGTCCGCAGCGGCGCCGAGCTGCTCGAACGGCTGGGTGTCCCGGTCGACTCGTCGCGCTTGGCCGAAGGGGCGTTCTCCAAGTACCGCTACCGGCGCTCCGAGGCGTACGCGGCCGAACTTCTGGAGTCGCAGCGGGTCATGGTGCCCGCCTTCGCCGAGATCGCCTCGCTCGGCCAGCTGAGCGCCTTCGCGCGGGAGCATCCCGGCGGCTTCGTCGTCAAGCCCGTGGCGGAGGGCAACAACCGGGGCGTCGTCGTGGTGCGCCCCGGCGACGACCTGATGGCCGCGTTCGCCGAGGTCCTGCCCTATCTGGAGGGAGGGGTGATCTGCGAGGAACTCATTCCCTACCGGCGGGAGTACTCCTTCGACGGCCTGGGCTCACTGGAGTTCGTGACCGAGAAGGTCAGCGCGGACGGCCGGTACCCCGTCGAGATCGCCCAGATCCTGCCCGCCCGGATCGAGGGACACGAGCGAGCGACGCTGGAGAGGGCTGGACGTCAGGCCAACTGGCTGGTCGGTCAGTGCGATGGGCCGTTCCACAACGAGATCAAGTTGAGCGACGACGGACTGCGTGCCGCGGTCGTGGAGCCCAACCGGCGGCCGGGCGGGATGAAGATCTGGTCGCTGGCTCACTGGGTCTACGGGATCGACCTGCACCACCACTGGGTCGACACGGCCTTCGGCACGGCCGCCGGAGTGGAACGGCTCGTGCCCGGCTGCTCGGCGGCGACCGTGATGCTCGGTGTCGGCGCCGACCGCGCGTTCTCCCCGGCCGACATCGCCGCCGGCGCGGACCCGCTCGGCGACGCCGTCCGGGCCACCGCGGAACGGCTCGGCCTGGCCGACGGAGAGCTCACCGTCACGGAGTTCTCCTGGCTGTCGCCCGAGCGCCGCGACCTGCACGCCGTAGCCCGCGACAACGCGGACTTCGCGGCCCAGGGCTGCGTGGTCCTGCGGGGCGACCGTACCGACATCCGCACCGTCGTGCACACGCTGCGCG
Organism: Streptomyces sp. NPDC005899; assembly: GCF_040629645.1. Classification (NCBI taxonomy): domain Bacteria; kingdom Bacillati; phylum Actinomycetota; class Actinomycetes; order Kitasatosporales; family Streptomycetaceae; genus Streptomyces; species Streptomyces sp. NPDC005899. The sequence continues at coordinate 2,751 of NZ_JBEXWB010000038.1, forward strand.
AGGTCTGGCTGGACACCCTGGACCGCGCTCTGCTCCTCCCCACTCCCGTCAGGAAAGCCCGATGAAGATCCTCGTCCTGCACCGTGTGCCGTACTTCAAGATCGAATATCACCGGGGGATCTCGCACGACGAGCACGAGGTCACCTACCTCGGAACCGAGCAGGCGCTGGCCGGCCTCCCACCCGGTCTGCGGTGCGAGCGAGTGAGCCGCCCGGGTACCCGGCCGGTGTTCGAGGAGGCCCGGGAGTGGCTGGCGGACCGGCCCCGCGACTTCGACCGGATCATCTCCGTCTCGGAGTACGAACTCCTCGACTGCGCCCTGCTGCGCGAGCACCTGGGCGTGCCGGGCGCCATGCCCGCCCAGGTCGTGCTCGCCCGGGACAAGGTCCTGATGAAGCGGGCCGTCGCGGACGCCGGTCTGCGGGTGCCGCGCTTCCTTCCGCTGGCACGTTTCCTGGCACTGGACGGCCCCGCTCCCTGGCGCGGCCGGACCGTACTCAAACCGGCTCGCGGCGCCTCCAGCGAGGACGTCCTGGTGTTCGACACACCGGCGTCGGCCGCAGCGGCGGTACGGGAGGGCCGGACCGGCATCGCCCGGCTCGACGCCGGCGAGGGCCGGGAGGACCACCAGGTCGAGGAGTTCGTCTCAGGGCCGATCCAGCACTTCGACGGTCTGGTGCAGGGGGGCGAGGTCCTCGTCCTCAGCGCCGGCGAATACGTCAACACCTGCCTGCAGTACGCACAGGGCCACCCGCTCGGATCGTTCCAGATCGGCTGTTCCGACGAGACGCGCACCTGGGTGTCGCGCGTCCTGGCCGCAGTGCGGATCGAGGACGGCAGTTTCCACCTCGAGGCGATCGTCCACGAGGGAGAACTGGTCTTCCTGGAGGTCGGCAACCGGGTCGGGGGAGCCGACGTGGTCGCCACCGTCGAACTGGCGACGGGCGTCCACCTCCCCTCGTACGAGCTGCGGGTCCTGCTGGGTGAGCCCGTTGCCGGGATGCTTCCCCGGCCCCCGGCCGACCGGCGCCGTTACGGCTGGTTCGTCTACCCCGGCCACCACCTGGCCGGGCAGGAGTACGGGGGTCTCGACGGGGCGGCGCTGTTCCGCGACACACCGCCCGTGGTCGCCTGGAACGAACTCCCCCGCGGGACACCGCTGCCCGACCACATCACCTACCAGACCGGGGAGACGGTGCTGACCGGGATCGTCGCGGGCGACACCTCCCAGGCCGGCCGGGACTGGCTCACCGGCCTGTTCGACTCCCTCTCGGTGCGTACCCGTCCGGCCGCCCCGAGCACTTCGGGAGCCGCCCCGAGCGCTTCGGGACAGGCCCTGATATCGGGTCCCGGGGTGAGGAGACGACACGCCTCTTCATCGGCGGCCGCCACCGCGACCCGCCTCCCGTCGACGAACGGACCCCGGTGATGACCGCCCTGAACGACCTTGCGGACCGGTATGTGGACGAGCTCTCCGAGCTGGACCCGTGCCTGGCCTCGGCGATGGGCGTCGCCGGGCAGGAGGAGCGGCTCACCGACTTCGGCCCACGGGCCACGTGGGAGCGGGCGGAGCTGGCCCGCCGTACGGCGAAGGCGGTCGAGGCCACACCGGTCGAGGGCGACGCCGAACGGATCGCGGCGGCGGTCCTCGGCGAGCGTCTGGCCACGGAGGTGGCGCTGGCCGAAGCCGACGCCTACGCCACGCTGCTGGACACCCTCGACGGGCCGGTCCAGCGGATCCGGCAGGCCGTGGGGCTGCTCGACCAGGGCTCCGACACCCCGTGGGACGCGCTGCTGGCGCGGCTACGGGGCGTCCCGGACGCTCTGGCCGGGCTGCGCGAGAGCCTGGAGGCCGCGCGGCGCGGCGGCCGGGTGGCACCGTACCGCCAGGTGGTCCGTAACGCGCAGGACTGCCGGGACACGCGGCCGTACCTGACGGGGCTGCCGGCCGGGCTCGGCGACGGTGTGCTGCGGGAAGCCCTGGACCAGGCGGTGGCCGACGCGAACAGGGCGCTGACACGGTTCGCCGGGTACCTGACGGAGGAACTGGCGCCGGTGGCCCCTGAGCTGGACGCACTGGGGGAGGACCGCTACCGGCTGGGGGTGCGCGAATTCCTCGGCCTCCGGCTGGACCTGCGGGAGACCTACGCGTGGGGCTGGGAGGAAGTGAGCCGGATCCAGCGGGACATGGCCGAGACGGCGGCGCGGATCGCGCCGGGTGAGCCGGTTCAGGCCGTGCTGGCGGGGCTCGACAAGGACCCCCGGTACCAGATCAAGGGCGCGGCGGCGTTCCGTGACCACCTGCAGGAGACCGCCGACCGGACCATCGCCGACCTCGACGGGACGCACTTCGTGGTCCCCGAGGCCCTGCGCCGGATCGACTGCCGGATCTCCCCCAGCGAGGGGCCCGCCGTCTACCTGGCACCCAGCGAGGACCTGTCACGACCCGGAACGATCTGGTGGACGCGGACCGGCCTGGACGCGCTGATCCCGACGTGGACGGTGCCGGGCACGATGTTCCACGAAGGAGTCCCGGGTCACCACCTGCAACTGGGCACGACGACCCTGAACACGACCACCCTCAACCGGTTCCAGCGGCTGGCGTGCGAACTGCACCCGGGCCACTGCGAAGGCTGGGGCCTGTACGCCGAACGGCTGATGGAGGAGCTGGGGTACTTCGCCGACCCGGCACACCGGCTGGGCATGCTGGCCACCGGTCAGCTGCTGCGCGCCGCGCGGATCGTCCTCGACATCGGGTTGCACCTGCGACTCCCCATCCCCGCGGGCACCGGATTTCACGAGGGGGAGCGGTGGACCCCGGAACTGGGCCGCGCGTTCCTCGTCGAGCACTGCGGACTCGGCCCGGCGGGGTTCGTCGACTTCGAGATCGACCGGTACCTGGGGCGCCCCGGGCAGGCCATCGCCTACAAGCTGGGGGAGAAGGTCTGGCTGGAGTCGCGGGACGCGGCCCGCCGCCGTGACGGGAGCGAGTTCGACCTCAAACGGTTCCACCAGCAGGCCCTGGACCTGGGGCCGATGGGCCTGGGCCTGCTGCGGGCCGAGCTGACGCGTGCGGACCGTGCCCGCCGACGGTGAGAGATCCGGGCAGGACGGACACGGGCGGAACACACCTCATGGTGAAGGAGAGAGCGAGCGGATGATCACCGTAACGGGGCACGCGGACCTGACCCCGGACACGTGGGAGCTGGTCCGGGAGGAGCTGCGGGAGCGCTTGAGGGCGATGCCGGCGGACGCGACCGGACTGGTGCGCGCCGGCGCCGGACTGCCCCTGGAGTTCGGACGGCTCGTGCGCGAGGTGGGCCGGCGTCTGGTGGTGCTCCTCCCCGAGCGGGCCGGGATCCTCACCGGAGCTTCACCCCGGAACCGGGAGGCGCATCGGGAGCTGCTGGCACTGGCCGAGGGGATACGGATGCTGCCCTTCGACCCGCTGGACCGGGACACCTGCGTGGGCGTGGACGAGCGACTCGTCAGCGACTGCGGCAGGCTGCTGGCGGTCTGGGACGGCTCTCCGTCCAGCGGCCGGGACGCCACCGCCCACATGGTGGCCTATGCCCGCGCTCGTGGCATTGCGGTGGAGATCCTCTGGCCCTCGGGCGCGGCCCGTGAACCGGCCGGCCCCGCGCTGTCGCGCGCGCGTGGACACGGGCACTGACGGTCACCTCACGCACACCTCATCGGTCTCTGCCGGTCTTCCGCACGTAGGTGGAGTCGGCCCCGAGGGGGGCGCCGTCGGCCCCGGCCGGCGTGAGGTCCGGGACGCGGGCGCCCTGTTCGTCCACCAGGGTGGAGTGGGGCTCGCCGGGTTCGAAGGCGTGGCGCTCTCCCCACTGGCGCAGGGTGAGGAGTACGGGGAAGAGGTCGCGGCCGCTGTCGGTGAGCACGTATTCCTGCCGGCGGCCCGTGGGCGCGGTCTGCTGGGTGATGAGCCCGTGAGCACTGAGCTTCCGCAGGCGGTCGCTGAGGATGTTGCGTGCGATGCCGGTGCGTCGCTGGAACTCGGTGAAGGAACGGGCGCCGTCCATCGCGTCCCGGATGACGAGGAGGCTCCAGCGGTCGCCGACGAGGTCGAGCGTGCGGGCGACGGGGCAGTCGGGGTCCGTCCAGGCGCCGTTCTGGGCACCGGTGGAGGAGCGCGGCATGACACCTCCTGAATGAGTTGCGTATGAAGACCATCATGCCCTACGGTCGAATTGGTTTCACTTTGCTACTTATTTTCTGATGGGAGTGCGATGGACGTCTGGCGACGGCTACTGCTTGCGGTCGTGTGCGGTGTCGCGGTGGCGAGCGTGTACGCCGCCCAGCCGGTGCTCGCGCCGATGGGAGACAGTCTCGGCATCCCGGCGGGGCAGGTGGGCTGGATCGTCTCGATCGGCCAGTTCGGCTACCTGGCCGGTCTGGTGCTGCTGGTCCCGCTCGGTGACATGGTCACCAACAGGCGCCGGCTCATCGCGGGGCACCTCGTGGTCACCGCGGCCGGCCTGGCCCTGACCTCCTTGGCTTCCGCCGCGTGGATGGCCTTCGCGGGGCTCGCGCTGGCCGGGATGTTCGCGGTCGTGGTACAGACCACGGTGGCCTACGTGGCATCGGTCTCGCCGCCCGCCGAGCGCGGGCGGAACATCGGGGTCGTGACCTCCGGCGTGGTGATGGGCATCCTCGGCGCGCGGATCGTCACCGGCCTGCTCGCCGAGCAGTGGGGCTGGCGGAGCATCTACGTGGTGCTCGCCGTGCTGGCACTCGGGCTCGCCCCCCTCGTCCTGCGCGCCCTGCCCCCGGAGGAGCGTTCCCACCGGCCCTCGGGATACCGGCAGGTCGTCGTCTCCTTCGGTGCACTGTTCGGGGAGCGGCTCTTCCTGACGCGCGGCCTCATCGCGTTCTTCCTGTTCGCGTCCTTCGGGACGCTGTGGAGCGGGTTGTCGCTGCCGCTGTCGGCGGCCCCGTGGCACTTCGGCGAGACCCAGATCGGAATGTTCGGTGTGGCCGGACTCGCCGGCGCGCTGGGCGCGGCCCGTGCGGGACGCTGGGCGGACGCGGGGCGCACGGTCCCGATGGCGGGCTTCGCGCTGGCCCTGCTCATCGTCTCCTGGGCCGCGATCGCCCAGCTGCCCTGGGCCCTGTGGCTGCTCATCGTCGGCGTCGTGGTGCTCGACTTCGCCGTCCAGGTCGTGCACGTGAGCAACCAGCACGTGCTCACCAGTGCGTACGCGGAGCGCACCAGCAGTGTCATCGGTGGCTACATGGTCTTCTACTCCCTCGGCTCCGCCCTCGGCGCGGCCGCCACCACCTCCGTCTTCACCTCCTCCGGATGGGCCGGGTCCAGCATCCTCGGAGCCGGCTTCGCGGCCTGCGCGCTGATCGTATGGGCGGTCGGCGGAGGCCGGGGCAGCCGCGCGCCCAAGCTCCTCTCCGAGGCGGTGGAGGCCCCCGGCCGGGAACAGAGGCAGAAGGCGGAAACCGCCTGACGGCTATGACGCCGGCGCATGGTCCGAGAAGTCCGCGAGGCTCTCGGGCCTCGCTGACGGCCGTGCCCGGGGCCGCGATTCCAGCGGATCCAGAAAATATCGTGGGGCAGCCGTACGCGGTTCGAAAAAAATAGGGTGGCCGCTCTTCCGGTGGAATTCATATCGCCTTCTTGACGCCCCGAAATGGTGCCGCTTAACCTCGTTCGAGAACCGTGCGTATTGGTCAGTGAATAAGATCGTGTAATTCGGTCCATGGCTACACCCGGTGGAATCCAAGAAATTCCGGACGCATTGAGGAGAAAAGCGTGTCTCTCTCGTACCCCGCAACCCCGGCCGGCACCGGCGTCGAAGAATCCACGTACACCACGGACAAGGCCGGGTCGCAGCCCTTCGACCCGGGCGACTGGAAGTCCGTCCGCTCGCAGTTTCTTCTCTCGCCCGACCTGGCGCACCTCTCGAATTTCTACCTGGCTTCCAACCCGACTCCCGTCCGTGACGCCATCACGAAGTACCGCAAGGCCTTCGACGAGGACCCCCACAGCACCCTCGACGACAACATGTTCGGCCGGGAGGAGGACAAGCTGTGGCGCACCGTGTGCGACGAGGCCGCCGAATACGTCGGTGGTCGGGCCGACGAGATCGCCCTGACCACCAGCACCACGATGGGGCTGGCGCTGACCTACAACGGCCTGCGCCTGAAGCCCGGCCAGGAGATCCTGACCACCACGCACGAGTTCTACCCGCACCACGAGGCGATCCGCCTGGCGGCCGAGAGGTGGGGCGCGACCATGCGCACCATCTCGCTCTACGAGTCGTCGCCCGACTTCTCCGTCGACGAGGCCGTTGCCCGGATCCGCGCCGCGATCCGCCCCACCACCCGCGTCTTCGGCGTCGCGTGGGTCCACTCCAACACCGGCGTCCGCCTGCCGATCACCAGGGTCGCGGACGTCATCGCCGACCTGAACCGCAACCGTGAGGAAGAGGACCGGGTCCTGCTCGTCGTCGACGGGGTGCACGGGTTCGGCGTGGCTGACGAGGACGTCGCGGGCATGGGCTGTGACTTCTTCTCCGCGGGCACCCACAAGTGGATCCTCGGACCGCGCGGCACGGGAATCATGTGGGCCAAGCCGGAGAACTGGGCGCTCCTCCAGCCGACGATCCCCAGCCTGATGAGCAGGGAGACCTCTGCGGCCTGGAGGCAGGACCGCCGGCCGGTCGGCCCCACCGAGGCCGCGTGGATCAGTCCGGGCGGATTCGCCGGGTACGAGTACCAGTGGGCCACCGCCGAAGCGTTCCGCTTCGTTCGCCAGATCGGACGCAAGCGGATCCAGGACCGGATCGCGGAACTCAACAGCCAGATCAAGGAGGGCCTGGCTGAAATGAGTCACGTCACGCTGCACACCCCGCTCGACCCCGAGGTGTCCGCAGGCATCGTCACCTTCGACGTCGAGGGTCACGAACCGCGGAGCGTGGCGAAGATCCTCCGCGAGAACCGTGTCATCGCCAACGCCACGCCGTACGGTGTCCCCCACGTCCGACTGTCGGCAGGCATCGTCAATTTCCCGGAGGAGATCGATCTGGCCCTGCGCGTCATCCGGTCCCTCAAGGGTGCCTGAGACAACATCCTGAGCCGGCCGACCGGCGCGACGGCCGGCCCCGCTGGGGCAGAGCGGATCTGAGAGCCCTCGAGAGGGCTCTCAGTCTCTGCTTCCCGACGGAACAAGCGCCCATGGCGGCGTAGTGCATACGTATCGAGCGGGAATGTCGACGGCCACACACGGCAATGCCCGCGAACTCGGGTAGCCGTGCCCCGACTTCGTCCTGTTCGATGATCCGGCCCTCCGACTCGGCGGCCTGGGTGCCGAGCATGTCGGTCTGCCCGGCCCGTGGGCTTCCCGGGGGAGGGCCGTCCGCGCCGCTCGGAGGGTGTCCCCGTCGCTCGTTCGCCCCCTCGGACGGTGTCGTTCCCCGCCGGCTGAGGGGGCCGGTCGATATCGGTGAACGCCCGCAGGGCGCGGCTCACACTGCCTTCGACCCGGTTTCGCCCGGCCTTCCGTCGGCGGCTGCCGCTGCCCACTTCCGCGGGGCGCGCGCGGCGGAGAGCCGGCGCAGTAGCCGTTGCGGCGGAGTGGGCGGCAGCGCGCGCGAGTCGCCCCGTGCGTAGTACCGCTCGACGTAGTACTGACCCACGCTGAGCACGCTCGTGACCGCTACGTACCAGAGCGTCGCGACCATGAGCAGCGGGATGACCTGGTACGTCTGGTTGTAGATCAGCTGGGTGGAGTACAGCAGGTCGTGCACGGCCAGCACGCTGACGATGCTGGTGCCCTTGAGGGTGCCGATCAGCATGTTTCCGGCGGTCGGCACGATGGAGCGCATCGCCTGGGGAATGACGATGCGGCGCAGGGTACGGGGCTTGCCCAGGCCGAGTGCCTGCGCGGCCTCCGTCTGGCCGGGGTCGACGGAGAGGATGCCGCCCCGCACCACCTCGGCGGCGTAGGCGCTCTCGTGGAGGGTCAGGCCGACGACGGCGGTGAGGGCCGGACCGAGCAGATTGACCGTCTTGACGGTCACGAACTCCGGGCCGAACGGGATGCCGAGGCCGAGGGTCGGGTAGAGCGCGCCGATGTTGAACCAGAACAGCAGCTGGACCAGCAGGGGAGTGGAACGGAAGATCCACACGAAGCCCCAACTCAAGGTGCGCAGCACCGGGTTGCCCGAGAGCCGCATCACCGCCAGCAGTGTCCCCAGCAGGAAGCCGAGCACCATGACCGCTGCGGTCAGCCACAGGGTCAGCAGCAGCCCGTCCAGCACGGCGGTGGTGGTGAAGTACTGCCGGACGACGCCCCATTGGAACGCCTGGTTACGGACGGCGGAGTTGAGCACCATGGCGAACACCACCAGCGCGGCGGCGGCGGCCGCCCACCGGCCCGGGTGCCGGCGCGGCACGATCCGCGGCAGGTCGGAGTCTGCGGCGCCCGTGCGCCGCGGGGGTGTCTCGACGGGGGCGGAGGTGACAGCGGAAGGTGTGACCATGAGGAGGCACTCCGGGAGAGGGGATCACAGGCTGGGTGACCATCGGGTGGCGCGCGACGCGGCACAGCGGCACAACCGCTGCGCGGGTACGGCGCGCGGCCGGGATATTCGCGTCGTCACGAGCACCGCGTCCCTCAACGCGGCCGGAGGAGCTGCCGCGCGGGGCGGAGCCGTCCGCCGGCCATCATAGGTGGGCGCGGAAGGTGGCTGTCAACAGCGGCTTCCAGGGCCGGATCAGGTGGTCCGGCATACGGGCGCTGCTTGACGAGAAGCACATCGTACTGCTCAATTAATCGCATGAATGCCCATCAGCGCTTGGTCTCGCGCGACCACATCGACTTCGGTCGGGTGTGGTCCGCAGCGTGTTGCGTCTGACTCGGCAGCGGGCCGTCTGACCGGCCCTTCCCTCCCTCGGTGACCCCGTCGCGGGCCGAGTTGGCTCTTCGCGCGCTGCCGCACCTCTGCTTCCCCTGACGTACGACGTCGTCACACCCGCGTATCCCTCATTCCTGACGCTCAGTCATATTTGCCACCACGCAACGGCGGTTTCGTCATGCCCGCGTGCGGTCGCTCCTGAAAGGGCCACTGTCATGCCTGTGGAATTCCTCGGCATCGCCGCCACCAACGACGGCTCCGAGACCACCCCGCGCTCCGGCGCCGCCTTCGACAAGGAGTACACACTCCGGCTCGCCCGAGCTCATGAGGAGCACGGCTGGGACCGCGTGCTGTTCGCCTACGGCTCCGGTTCGCCCGACCCCGCCCCGGCCGCCGCGTACATCGCGAGCCACCTGGAGCACCTGCAGATCTTCCTCGCCCACCGGCCCAACGTGTCGTACCCGACGTTCGCCGCGAAGACCTTCGCCACCCTCGACCAGATCAGTGAAGGCCGCCTGGCCGTCCACTTCATCACCGGCGGCAACGACCGCGAACAGGGCCGCGAGGGCGACACCCTCACCAAGGACGAGCGCTACGCCCGCACCCGCGAGTACATCCGGATCGTCAAGAAGATCTGGACCACGCACGAGCCTTTCGACCACGAGGGCGAGCACTACCGCTTCCGCGACTTCGTCAGCGATGTGTTCCCCGTCCAACAGCCGCGCCCGAACGTCTCGTTCGGCGGCTCGTCGCCCGCCGCCCTCGCCGCCGGTGGTGCGGAGGCCGACATCTACTGCCTGTGGGGCGAGCCGCTGGAGGGAACCGCCGAACAGATCGAGGCCGTGAAGGCCGCCGCTCAGGCCGCGGGCCGCGCCGACGTACCCCGCTTCCAGGTGGCGTTCCGCCCGATCATCGCTCCGACCGAGGAACTGGCCTGGGAGAAGGCCCACCGCACGCTGGGCGCCATCCGGGAGCACGGCGTGGCCGCGCTCAAGCGGCGCCACCGCACGGGCGCCCCACAGAACACCGGCTCGCAGCGGCTGGTCGCCATCGCCGAGGCCGGCGAGCGCTACGACCGGGCCCTGTGGACCGCGACGGCCGCGGCGACGAGCGGCGCGGGAAACTCCAACGCCCTGGTCGGCACCCCGGAGACGGTCGCACAGGCCCTCCTCGACTACTACGACCTCGGCGTCGACATCCTCTCCGCCCGCGGCTACGACCTGCTGGACGACGCCATCGACTTCGGCCGGTACGTCATCCCCCTCGTGCGCGAGGAGGTCGCCAAGCGCGATGCCGAACGGGCGGCCCGTGCCCCGCGGTCCCTGGCGGCGGTGGGCGAATGACATCCGTAGCCGAGACGCCGGCGCGGGCGGCGGACCTGACCGTCGTCCACGTCCCGGTCTCCGACCCGCGCGTGCGGCCCCTGCTGCGCGAACTCGGTCACGAGTACTCCACGCGCTACGGCACAGACGCACACGCCGAGATCACCCGCTACCCGGACGAGGAGTTCACCCCGCCGCACGGCGGCCTGCTCCTGTTGCTGCTCGAGAACGGATCACCCGTCGCGGGCGGTGCCTTCCGCCGCTACGACGCGGCCACGGCCGAGCTGAAACGGATCTGGACGCACTCCGCGCACCGCCGGCGCGGGCTGGCCCGACGCGTGCTCGCCGAACTGGAACACGAGGCGGGCGCACGCGGCTACCGCCGCATCCACCTGACCACCGGTCCACGTCAGCCGGAAGCCCGCGGCCTGTACCTGGCCACCGGCTACACACCGCTGTTCGACATCGAGGCCGACCCGGAGACGGTCGGCTCGCATCCCTTCGAAAAAGACCTAGTGCTCACCACGCTCCCTGGAAAGGCCACAGAACAGTGAATCTCCCCGCTCTCGGAGGCCGCCTGCGCGGCGCCGCAGCCGTACTCGCGCTGCCACTGCTCGCGCTGACCGCATGCACCTCCGGCGACCCCGGCGGCACCGCGGCCGTGGGCGCCAAGGCGTCCGCGGCACCCACCGGCAACCCGGTCGCCTCCGTCCGCAAGGTGGACGACATCGCCGCCCTGCTGCCGGCCGACGTCCGCCGGTCGGGCACGCTGCGGGTCGGCAGTGCGGTCGGTTTCCCGCCGGGGGCCTACTACCCGAACGGGGCGGACAAGGCGCCCGCGGGCCAGGACATCGACCTCGCCGACGCCGTCGCCAAGGTCCTCGGTGTGAAACTGCAACGCCAGGACGCCTCCTTCGAGACGATCCTGGCCGCCCTCGGCAGCGGCAAGTACGACGTCGGCACCGGAAACTTCGGTGTCACCACCGAGCGCCTGAAGAGCGTCGACTTCGTCACCTACATCAATGACGGCCAGGGCTTCGCGGTGAAGAAGGGCAACACCGAGCTCAAGAAGGTCACCGACCTCACCCAGCTGTGCGGACTGACCATCGGCACCGGCGCCGGCACGACCTTCGAGGCGACCCTCACCGCGCAGAAGGGCGTGTGCGCGAAGGCCGGGAAGAAGCCGTACGACGTGAAGGTGTACGCGGAGAACGCGGCGACGCTCTCCGCGCTCCAGCAGGGCCGCATCGACGTGCTCATGTCGACCATCAACGGCTTGCGGTACCAGGCCACCCAGCCCGCCGCGCAGACCACGTTCCTCGGCGAGTACCACCGCCTCGACGTCGGTTTCGCCTTCGCGAAGGGCTCTCCGCTCACCAAGGCATTCCAGGCCGCCGTCGACGAGCTGATCAAGGACGGCACGTACGCCCGGATCCTCGAGAAGTGGGGCACCTCCGCCTCCGCGATCGAGACCTCGCGCATCAACCCACCCGAACACGCCTGAGAGCCGAGCAGGGACCTCACGATGGCATCCACCACCGGCGTCGCACACCCGGACGCCGCCCCCGCGGGCTCTCGCCCCGCAGCACCCCCCTTCCCGGACGATCCGGGCTCCGGCAAGGTCGTCCCCGCCCGCCACTACGCCCGCTGGGCCGGGGCCGTCGCCGTGGCCGTACTGGTCGCCCAGTTCGTGCACGGCCTCGCGACGAATCCCGTCTGGGAGTGGGGCGTCTTCGGCGACTACGTCCTGTCCGAGACGATCGTGCAGGCGGTGTGGGTGACCCTTCAGCTCACCGCCTACGCCACCGTCCTCGGCTTCCTCCTGGGCGCCGTGCTCGCCTTCATGCGGCTGTCCCGCAGCCCCGTGCTGCAGACCGTCGCCTGGACGTACATCTGGGTGTTCCGCTCGATCCCGATGATCGTCCAGCTGGTGTTCTGGTTCAACCTGAGCGCCCTCTACAAGGAGTTGGGGGTCGGCATCCCCTTCGGCCCGGTGTTCTGGTCGGTCGACAGCAACAGCCTCATCGGCACCATCGGTGCCGCGATCATCGGACTGACGCTCCATCAGGCCGCGTACGCCGCCGAGATCGTCCGGGGCGGCGTCATCTCCGTCGACCAGGGGCAGTTGGAGGCCGCCGCCGCACTCGGCATCCCCCGGTTCCGGCAGATCCGGCGCGTCGTGCTGCCGCAGGCCATGCGCGCCATCCTGCCCACGGCCGGAAACGAGATCATCGGCCTGCTCAAAGGCACCTCGGTGGTCTACGTGATGTCCATCGGCGAGCTGTTCTACCAGGTCCAGGTCATATACGGCCGCAACGGCCGGGTGATTCCGCTGCTGCTGGTCGCCACCGCCTGGTACGTGGTGCTGACCTCCCTGCTGTCCGTCGCCCAGTACTACGTGGAACGCCGCTACGCCAGGGGAGCCGACCGCACCCCGCCACCGACCCCGATCCAGCGCGGCCGGCGCTTCGTGCGCAACCTGCGCGCGGCGGCCGCCCGGCGCGACCTGCCCGTCGTACCGCTGAAACCCCTGGAACCCGTAGGAGAGAGCCGATGAGCGAGGTCATGGTGGACGTCCACGGCGTCCACAAGAGCTTCGGCCCGCTGGAAGTGCTGCGCGGCGTCGATCTGCAGGTCGCCGCCGGCGAGGTCACCGTGATCCTCGGTCCGTCCGGCTCGGGGAAGTCCACGCTGCTGCGCACCATCAACCACCTGGAGAAGGTCAACCGCGGGTGGATCAGCATCGACGGTGAACTCATCGGCTACCGCCGCTCGGGCAGCAAGCTGCACGAGCTGAAGGAGAAGGAGATCCTCAAGCAGCGCACCCACATCGGGTTCGTCTTCCAGAACTTCAACCTCTTCCCGCACCTGACCGTGCTGGACAACATCGTCGAGGCACCGGTCTCCGCCCTGCGCCGCCCGCGCCGGGAGGCGGAGGAGAGGGGCCGCCGGCTCCTGGACCGGGTCGGGCTCGCCGACAAGGCCGACGCCTACCCGCGGCAGCTCTCCGGCGGCCAGCAGCAGCGCGTGGCCATCGCCCGCGCGCTCGCCCTCGAACCGAAGGTGCTGCTCTTCGACGAGCCCACCTCCGCGCTCGACCCCGAACTGGTCGGCGAGGTCCTCGACGTCATCAAGGACCTGGCCCGCGCCGGCACCACCATGATCATCGTCACCCACGAGATCGGCTTCGCCCGCGAGGTCGCCGACACCGTGGTCTTCATGGACGACGGCCTCGTCGTGGAACAGGGACCACCCACGGCCCTCCTCGACGCCCCGCGACACGAGCGCACCCGCGCCTTCCTCGCCAAAGTCCTCTGAGCCACTGACCGCCCGCACACAAGGAGTACCACCGTGTCCATCACATTCCCCTTCCGCCCCACCGCGGCCGCGGCAGCCGTCGGACTCGCCACCGCCCTCCTCGCCACCGGCTGCGCCAATCCCACCGACGACGCCAGGACCGAGGTCGCGGCCACGCCCGGCGGCACGACCACGACCAAGATCAACACCAGTCCGGACCAGCGGCGCGTCAGAACCGGCAAGGTCGACTCCATCGCCGGCCTGGTACCGGAGCGGATCCGCAAGAGAGGCACGCTGGAACTCGTCGGCTCGGCCGGCGGCTCCGCCCCGCTCGCCTTCCACGCCACCGACAACAGAACCGTCATCGGCGTGGAACCGGACCTCGCGTACCTCATCGCCGACGTACTGGGTCTGAAGCCCCGGCTCCACACCGTCTCCTGGGAGAACGTCTTCGTCGGCCTCGACAGCGGCAAGTACGACGCGGGCCTGAGCAACATCACCGTCACCGAGGAGCGCAAGGAGAAGTACGACTTCGCCACCTACCGCGAGGACAACCTGGGCTTCCAGGCCAAGAAGGGCAGCGGTCTGAAGGTCGCCGGACCCGAGGACCTGGCGGGCCGGACGGTCGCCGTGACCAGCGGCACCAACCAGGAGAAGCTCCTCGTCGAATGGAGCAAGGAGAACGAGAAGGCCGGCCGCGAGCCGGTGGACATCAAGTACTACCAGAACGACAGCGACACCTACCTGGCCCTCCAGTCCGGCCGCATCGACCTGCACGTCGGCCCCAACCCGACCGCCGCCTACCACGCGGCCACCACCGGCAAGACCGAGGTCGTCGGCACCTACTCCGGCGCCGGCTCCACCCTCCAAGGACTCATCGCCGCCACGACGAAGAAGGACAGCGGCCTGGTCGAGCCGCTCGCCGCCGCCGTCAACCACGTCATCGGCAACGGCACGTACGCGAAGGTGCTCCAGCGCTGGGGCCTGTCGGACGAGGCCGTCACGGAGTCCCTGACCAATCCGCCGGGCCTGCCCAAAACGGGCAAGTAGGCGACCCCCGACGGAAAGGCCCCTCATGTCATCGTCCGCACCCTCACCGCTGCACCTCGCCGTCGCCCTGGACGGCACCGGCTGGCATCCCGCCTCCTGGCGCGAGCCGGGTGCCCGCCCCCGGGACCTGCTCACCTCCGCCTACTGGGCCGACCTCGTCACCGAGGCCGAGCGCGGACTGCTCGACTTCGTCACCATCGAGGACGGCCTCGGCCCCCAGTCCTCCCACCCCTTCGACCCGGACGAGCGCACCGACCAGGTGCGCGGCCGCCTCGACGCCGTCCTCATCGCCTCCCGCGTCGCCCCGCTGACCCGCCGCATAGGCCTCGTGCCGACGGTCGTCGCCACCCACACCGAGCCGTTCCACATCTCCAAGGCGATCGCCACCCTCGACTACGTGAGCGGTGGCCGTGCCGGCCTCAGGGTGCAGATCACCGCACGCCGGAACGAGGCCGCCCACTTCGGCCGCCGCACCGTCCCACGCATCGAGGCCCACGACAGCCCCGAGGCCCTGGCCACGGTGACCGACCTGTTCGACGAGGCCGCCGACTACGTCGAGGTCGTGCGCCGCCTCTGGGACAGCTGGGAGGACGACGCCGAGATCCGGGACGCCGCCACGGGGCGCTTCATCGACCGCGACAAGCTGCACTACATCGACTTCGAGGGCAGGCACTTCAGCGTCCGGGGGCCGTCCATCACACCCCGCCCGCCGCAGGGCCGGCCGATCGTCAGCGCCCTCGCCCACGACACGGTCCCGTACCGGCTCCTGGGCCGGGCCGCCGACGTCGGCTACGTCACCCCGCACGACGCCGACGAGGCCCGCTCCGTAGTCGGCCGGATCCGCGCCGAGCAGGACGCCGCGGGCCGGACCTCCGAGCCCCTGCACGTCTTCGGCGACCTCGTCGTCTTCCTCGACGACGACCCGGCCACCGCCCGGACACGCAGGGAACGACTGGACGCGCTCGCCGGGCAGCCGTACGCCGGCGACGCGCCCGTCTTCACCGGCACGCCCTCGGAACTCGCCGACCACCTGGAGCAGTTGCGCGCCTCGGGTCTGACCGGTTTCCGGCTGCGGCCCGCCGTCATCGCCCACGACCTGCCGGCGATCACCCGCGCTCTGGTACCCGAGCTGCAACACCGCGGTGTCTTCCGCCACGCCTACGAGGCCGACACCCTGCGCGGCCTGCTGGGCCTGGCCCGCCCCGCCAACCGCTACGCCGCCGTATGAGCCGCGAGAACCCAGGAGCCATGAACAAGCCCACGAAGCAGATCCACCTGGCTGCCCACTTTCCCGGCGTCAACAACACCACCGTCTGGAGCGACCCACGGGCCGGCAGCCACATAGAGTTCAGCTCCTTCACGCACTTCGCCCGGACCGCCGAACGCGCCAGGTTCGACTTCCTGTTCCTCGCCGAAGGCCTCAGACTGCGCGAACAGGGCGGCAAGATCTACGACTCGGACGTCGTCGGACGTCCCGACACCTTCACCGTCCTCGCCGCGCTCGCCGCCGTCACCGAGCACCTCGGCCTGACCGGCACCATCAACTCCACCTTCAACGAGCCCTACGAGGTCGCCCGCCAGTTCGCGAGCCTGGACCACCTCTCCGGCGGCCGCGCGGCCTGGAACGTCGTCACCTCCTGGGACGCCTTCACCGGCGAGAACTTCCGTCGCGGCGGCTTCCTGCCTCGGGAGGAGCGGTACTCCCGCGCCAAGGAGTTCCTGGCGACGGCCAACGAGCTCTTCGACTCCTGGCACGGCGACGAGATCCTCGCCGACCAGGAGACCGGCCGGTTCCTGTCGGACGCCAAGGCCGGCGCCTTCGAGCACACCGGCCGGCACTTCGACATCCACGGCCGGTTCAACGTCCCGCGATCACCGCAGGGCCGCCCCGTCATCTTCCAGGCCGGCGACTCCGACGAGGGCCGCGAGTTCGCCGCCGCCGAAGCGGACGCCATCTTCAGCCGGTACGGCACCCTGGAAGCCGGCCGGGCCTTCTACACCGACGTCAAGAACCGCCTGGCCACGTACGGCCGTGACCGCGATCAGCTGCTCATCCTGCCCGCCGCGACCTTCGCCCTCGCCGACACCGACGCCGAGGCCGAGGAACTCGCCCACGAGGTACGCCGGCACCAGGTCAGCGGCGCCACGGCGCTGAAACACCTGGAGTTCGTCTGGAACCGCGACCTGTCCGCCTACGACCCGGACGGCCCGCTTCCCGACATCGACCCGGACATCGGTGAGGACCACATCTCCCAGGGCCGCGCCCAGGTCCGGATGTACCGGGACCCGCTGGCCACCGCCCGTGAGTGGCGCGAACTGGCCGCGGCCAACAAATGGTCCATCCGCGACCTCGTCATCCACACCGGTAACCGGCAGAACCTCGTCGGCTCCCCGGCCACCATCGCCCGGACCATCGACGGTCTCGTCCAGGCCGACGCCTGCGACGGCTTCATCCTCGTCCCGCACCTCACCCCGACCGGCCTCGACGGGTTCGCCGACAAGGTCGTCCCCCTGTTGCAGGAACGCGGCGTGTTCCGCACCGAGTACGAGGGCACGACCCTGCGCGACCACCTCGGCCTGAGCCATCCGGACCGCGCCGGAGCCGAGCGGGTCGCGTCATGAGGTTCATCGCCATCACCCTGATCGTGCACCGCCCGGACCCCGTCACCGGAGCACAGAAGCCGACACAGGACCGCTTCCGCGAGGTGCTCGCCAACGCCCTGCTCGCCGAGGAACTGGGCTTCGACGGCTTCGGCGTCGGTGAGAGGCACGAGCGGCCGTTCCTCTCCTCCTCCCCGACCGTCGTACTCAGCCACATAGCGGCGCTCACCCGGCGCATCCGCCTCTTCACCGCCGTGACCACCCTGAGCCTGCTCGACCCGGTCCGCGCCTACGAGGACTACGCCACCCTGGACCACCTGTCCGAAGGCCGGCTGGACCTCATCATCGGCAAGGGCAACGGCACCGCCCAGCGCGAGTTGTTCGACGTCGCGCCCGAGGACCAGTGGGACCGCAACGCCGAGAGCTACGAGGTCTTCCGGCAGATATGGCGCCAGGACAAGGTGACCGCGGCGACCCGCTTCCGTCCTCCGCTGACGGACGCCGAGGTCTGGCCGCGCCCCTACCAGCGGCCCGTACGGGTCTGGCACGGCAGCGCCACCAGCAAGGAGTCGGTCGACCTCGCCGCCCGCTACGGCGACCCCCTGTTCTCCGCGAACGTCACCCATCCGATCGAGCCGTACGCCGAGCTGATCCGCCACTACCGCGAACGCTGGGAGCACTACGGCCACGACCCGGCCCGCATCGCGATCGGCGCCGGCACGGCGGGCCTGTGCGTGGCGCCCACCTCCCAGCAGGCGCTCGCCGCCTACCGGCCGGTCTTCGAGGCCAACCTCGCCTTCGCCCGGCAGAGCGGACTGCCCGTGGTGTTCGACACCCTGGAGGACTTCGCCGAACGCAGCTCCGCGCTCATCGGCAGTCCCGAACAGGTCATCGACAAGGTGCACCGCTACCACGAGCGGTTCGGGCACACCGCGCTCCACGTCCACGCGGACGCGGGCGGCCTCACCGACACGCAGCACCGCCGACAGCTGGAACTGTTCCAGTCCGCGGTGGCCCCCGTGCTGCGCAAGGACATCCCGGACCCGCCGTTCACGTGGGGCCCGGTACTGCCGGCCTCACCGACCACTCGCACAGAAGAAGGGCCGGCCCGTGCCTGACATCCCCCTCGGCGTCCTCGACCTGGTCCCCATCTCCTCCGGGTCCACGGCGGCGGACGCCCTGCACCACTCCATCGACCTCGCCCGGCGGGCCGAGCAACTGGGCTACGCCCGCTACTGGTTCGCCGAGCACCACCTCAACCCGGGTGTGGCGGGCACGTCCCCGGCGGTCGTCCTGGCCCTGACCGCCGCGGCCACCTCCACGATCCGGCTCGGCTCCGGGGCCGTCCAGCTCGGACACCGGACCGCCCTGTCCACCGTCGAGGAGTTCGGTCTCATCGACGCCCTGCACCCCGGCCGCCTCGACCTGGGCCTGGGCCGCTCCGGTGGGCGCCCGCCGGGAAAGCGCGCGACGGCCCCGGAGGCCACCCCCGAGGCCACCCCGGAGGCGGCCGGCCGCGCCCCCAACGGCCTGCTCATCCCACCCCCCTTCTCCTTCGCGCGCCTGCTCGGCTCGCCCCGCGTCGCCCTGCAGCGCAAGCTGCTCATGCTGCCGAACGCCGAGTCCCAGGACTACGCCGAGCAGGTCGACGACATCCTCGCCCTGCTGGCCGGCACCTACCGCTCGGCGGAGGGCCTCGAAGCACACGCCGTGCCGGGCGAGGGCGCCGACGTCGACGTGTGGATCCTGGGCAGCAGCGGCGGCACGAGCGCGGAGGTCGCGGGGGCCCGCGGGCTGCGGTTCACCGCGAACTACCACGTCAGCCCCGCCACGGTCCTCGAGGCGGTGGAGGGCTACCGCTCCTTCTTCAAGCCCTCCGCGTTCCTGGACCGGCCCTACGTCAGCGTCTCGGCCGACGTCGTCGTCGCCGAGAACGACGCGACCGCCCGGGAACTGGCCACCGGTTACGACCTGTGGGTGCGCAGCATCCGTACCGCCGAGGGCGCCATCGCCTACCCGACACCCCACCGTGCGCGCGCCCACGCGTGGAGCGACGAGGACCGCGAGCTCGTGCGGGACCGCGTCGACACGCGGTTCGTGGGCTCACCGGGCCGGGTCGCGGACCACCTGGAGCAGCTCCAGGAGGCCACCGGCGCGGACGAGTTGCTGATCACGACGATCACACACGGACACGCGGACCGGGTCCGCTCCTACGAACTGCTCGCGGAGGAATGGCGGCGCCGGGGCCACTCCTCCGGAACGCCGGGACGGACAGTCGCCGAGCCCGGGCAGGAGAGGTTCGGCGACGTCGAGGCGCATGCGCGGTGACGGCGGCCGGCCCGGCCGGCGCACCCGGGCGACGGCCGCCGACAGGGTCCGGGGCGTCCGCGCCCCGCCGCTCCGGCGGATTCCCGACGACACCGAAAGCCGGCAGTACCGTCGCCCCCCGCTCCATCGACACAACCGGACCGCGGCACGGCGAGCGGTTCCGCCAGGAGGCCGCCCGTGCCCGACGTGTCCGCACTGTTCGACGCGCACGACAGGAGACCGCGACCAGGCCGTACCGGAAGTGGGGAGAAGACTGTCACAGCCTTGTGAACGCAGAAGCCGGGCGTGTGAAATCAGGCTGGGTGTTCTTGACCGGCCGAACATCGCGCTGCTTTGATCGAGGACATGAAGCGACACGAGCTCACGCGGCGACGCCACGTCGACCTCGCGCGTGTCTGCAGCTGTCGCTGTCGGGCCTGAGCGCACCGAGGGAAACCCTCGCATCCGCGCCCTGCACCCCTCCTCCCTTCCGCGCACTCCGGTCCCGGCTCGCATCCCCCTGTGACGGCGGACGTCCGGGACCACCGCCGCAGCGCCTCCGCACTCCGGAAGGCTCTTCGCACGCTCTCGCTCAGCATTCGCCGGCCAGGAGTCTCCCCATGCCCGAATTCCCCGGAACCGATCCCGTCCGCTTCGCCTACTGGGTGCCGAACGTCAGCGGCGGCCTCGTCACCAGCACCATCGAGCAGCGCACCGACTGGGGCTACGACTACAACCGCGAACTGGCGGTGCTCGCGGAGGACAACGGCTTCGACTACGCCCTCAGCCAGGTCCGCTACATGGCCGGCTACGGCGCCGAGTACCAGCACGAGTCGACCGGCTTCAGCCTCGCCCTGCTCCTCGCCACCCGGCGGTTGAAGCTCATCGCCGCCGTCCACCCCGGCCTGTGGCACCCGGGCGTCCTGGCCAAGTTCGGCGCCACCGCCGACCACCTGTCGGGCGGCCGCTTCGCCGTCAATGTCGTCAGCGGCTGGTTCAAGGGGGAGTTCACGGCGCTCGGCGAGCCCTGGCTCGAGCACGACGAGCGCTACCGCCGCGCCGAGGAGTTCATCACGGCACTGCGCCGCATCTGGACCGAGGACCACGTCGAACTCGCCGGTGACTTCTACCGGCTGCGGGACTTCTCCCTCAAGCCGAAGCCGCTCAACACCCCCGAGCGCCCGCACCCGGAGATCTTCCAGGGAGGCAACTCCACCGCCGCCCGCGCCATGGCCGGCCGCGTCTCCGACTGGTACTTCAGCAACGGCAAGGACTTCGACGGCGTCACCGAACAGATCACCGACGTCCGCGCCTCCGCCACCCGAGCGGGCCGCACCGCACCGAAGTTCGGGCTCAACGGCTTCCTCATCGCCCGCGACACCGAGGCCGAGGCCCGCGAGACGCTCCGCGAGATCGTCGCCAAGGCCGACACACCCGCCGTCCACGGCTTCCAGGAGGCCGTCCGCCAGGCCGGGCAGTCCACCGCGGACGGCAAGGGCATGTGGCAGGACTCCGGTTTCGAGGACCTCGTGCAGTACAACGACGGCTTCCGCACCGGCCTCATCGGCACGCCCGAGCAGATCGCCGAGCGGATCGTCGCCTACAAGCGGCTCGGCGTCGACCTCTTCCTCCTCGGTTTCCTGCACTACCTGGAGGAGGTCGAGTACTTCGGCAGGCGGGTGCTGCCCCTGGTGCGCGAACTGGAGGCCCAGCAGACCGAGACCGAACCGTCGGCCGCACACGTCTGACCTACCCGTACGAAAGGAAGAAGCCGATGAGCACCGTCGCACGCACCGACTGGCAGACCGTCCCCCCGCCGAAGGACGCGCAGGGCTGGATCACCCGCGCCTCGGAGGTCGCCGCCGTCCTCGCCACCGACGCCGCGGACCGGGACAAGGCCGGCGCCACCCCCTACGACGAGGTCCGGCTCCTGAAGGAATCCGGCCTGGTCACCCTGCTCGGACCCGTCGAGCACGGTGGGGGAGGCCAGGACTGGCCCACCGCCTACCGCGTCGTCCGCGAGATCGCCGAGGCGGACGGCTCCATCGGCCAGCTGCTCGGCTACCACTACCTGTGGAACTGGGCCGCCCGCCTGGTCGGCACCCGCGAGCAGTGGGAGCACGTCGAGGCCGAAGCCGCACGCAACCGCTGGTTCTTCGGCGGCGCCGTCAACCCCCGCGACAGCGACGTGGTCGTGCGCGACGAGGGGGACACCCTCGCCTTCACCGGACGCAAGACCTTCTCCACCGGCAGCAAGGTCTCCGACGTCACCGTGCTCGAAGGCGTCCTGGAGGGCACCGACGACCACGTCTTCGCCATCGTCCCCTCCGACAGCGCGGGCCTGACCTTCCACGACGACTGGGACAACATCGGGCAGCGCCTCACCGAGAGCGGCGGCGTCAGCCTCGACGCCGTACGCGTCCCCTGGTCGGACGCGGCCGGATACGTGGACAAGCGGTTCACGCCCCGGGTGTACAACACGCTCAACGTGCCGACGATCCAGCTCGTCTTCGTCAGCTTCTACCTCGGCATCGCGGCCGGCGCCCTGGAGACCGCTGCCACCTACACCCGCGCCAAGGCCCGCCCGTGGCTGCACGGCGGTCACGACCAGGCCGTCGACGAGCCGTACGTCATCGACACCTACGGCGACCTCACCGCCAAGCTGTGGGCCGCCGAGGCGCTGGCCGACGCGGTGGCCGCGGAGGGCCAGAAGCTGCACGAGGACCCCGACGCTGTCACCGAGCAGGCCCGGGGCGAGTTCGAGGTGCGGGTGGCCGCGGCCAAGGCCCGCGCCACCGACGTCGCCCTGGAGATCACCAACCGCATCTTTGAGGTGACCGGGGCCCGTGCCACCGCCTCCGCCGAAGGCCTCGACCGCTTCTGGCGCAACGTCCGCACCCACACGCTCCACGACCCCGTCGCCTACAAGCGCCGCGAGGTCGGCCGGCACGTCCTGACCGGCGAACTGCCGCAGCCCACCTGGTACTCCTGAAGGGTCCCCCATGGCCACGATCCTGTCCGTCTCCGGCAGCCCCTCCGCCACTTCCCGCACCGCACGCCTCCTGCGCCACCTGGACCGGCGGCTCGTCGCGCAGGGGCACGAGGTGATCCCCCTGGACGTCCGCGACCTGCCCGCCGAAGCCCTGCTCGGCGCGGATATCCGACACCCGGCGATCGTGCGGGCCACGGCGCTGGTCGAGCGGGCCGACGGCCTCGTGGTCGGCACCCCGGTCTACAAGGCCGCCTACTCCGGCCTGCTGAAGTCGCTCCTCGACCTGCTCCCGCAGTACGCGCTGACCGGTAAGACGGTCCTCCCGCTGGCCACCGGAGGATCCCCCGCACACGTGCTGGCCATCGACTACGCGCTGCGCCCCGTACTCAGTTCCATGGGCGCGACCCACATAGTCCCCGGCTGGTTCACCCTCGACAGGGACATCACGACCGGCGACGACGGCACCCTGACCGTCGCCCCCGGCTCGGCGGAGGCCCTGGCGCAGGTCACGGACCGTTTCTCCGTCGCCCTGGGCGGCCGCACGACCGCACTGGCCGTCACAGCGTGAGCGCGGCACACCTGATCGCCGACGACGATGAGGCGCTCGCCGTCGCCGCGTCACTCGCCGCGGATTTCCGCGGGGACGCCGCCGAGCGGGACGCCCGCCGCCGGCTGCCGCACGAGGAGGTGGGGCGGCTCTCGGCGTCCGGCCTGCTGGCGGTGTCGGTTCCCGGCCGAGTTCGGCGGCGCCGACGTCGGCGCCGCCACACTCGCCGAGGTCTTCCGGCTGCTGGCCGCCGCCGACGCCAGCCTCGCGCAGATCCCGCAGAGCCACTTCGTGTACGTCAACGTGCTCAAGCAGCAGGGGACGCACGAGCAGCGCACGTTCTTCTTCGGCGAGGTGCTGGCCGGAAGGCGGTTCGGCAACGCCCAGTCCGAGGCGGGCACCACCCACGTACAGGACATCCGCACCCGGCTCGTGCCGCAGCCGGACGGTTCGTACGTCCTCGACGGAGTCAAGCACTACTCCACCGGTGCCCTCTTCGCCGACTGGATCCCCGTTCTCGCCCGCGCCGAGGACGACACACTGCACGTGGCGTACGTGCCGCGGGACGCTCCGGGACTCACCGTGGTCGACGACTGGGACGGCATGGGCCAACGCACCACCGCCAGCGGCACCGTCCGTCTGGAGGCGGTTCCCGTCCCCGCCGACCGGGTCGTCCCGCACCACCTCACCTTCCGAGGGCCGCAGCTCCACGGTGCCCTGGCCCAGTTGCTGCACGCCGCCATCGACACCGGGATCGCCTCGGGCGCGCTGGCCGAGGCGGTGGAGTTCGTCCGGACCAGGAGCCGTCCGTGGTTCGAGAGCGTCGAGGAGGGGCACGCCACCGCGACCGAGGACCCGCTGCTGATCCAGCGGTTCGGTGAACTGGCGATCCGGTTCCGGGCGGCGGAGGCGCTGCTCCGGGAGGCCGCACGCGCGGTCGACACCGCCCGCGCCCACCTGACCGACGACTCGGCCGCGGCGGCCTCGATCGCCGTGGCCACCGCCAAGGTGACCGCGGCGGAGGCGGCCGTGGAGCTCGGCAGCGCGCTCTTCGAGGTCGCCGGGACGCGCTCGGCGCTCGACTCCCTGGGGCTGCACCGCCATTGGCGGGACGCCCGCACCCACTCCCTGCACGACCCGGCCCGCTGGAAGGTCCAGCACATCGGCCGTTACGTGCTGAACGGCACCCGGCCGTCCCGGCACGGACTTCTCTGACGCCCCCCGCGCATCCGATCGGAGCTCCCGCGTGTCCCTCACCTTCCACTGGTTCCTGCCCACCAACGGCGACAGCCGCCATGTCGTCGGCGGCGGCCACGGCACCCCGGCGACCGCCTCCGGCCGCGACCGGCCGCCGACGGTCGGTTACCTGAGCCAGATCGCCCGTGCCGCCGAGGACCTCGGTTTCGCCGGCGCCCTCACCCCGACCGGCGCCTGGTGCGAGGACGCGTGGCTGACCACCGCCATGGTCGCCCAGCACACCGAACGCCTGAAGTTCCTCGTCGCCTTCCGGCCCGGCTTCGTCTCCCCGACGCTCGCCGCGCAGATGGCGTCCACCTTCCAGCGGCAGACGGGCGGCCGCCTGCTGCTCAACGTCGTCACCGGTGGCGAGAGCCACGAGCAGCGCGCCTACGGGGACTTCCTCGACAAGGACGCGCGCTACCGCCGAACCGGTGAGTTCCTCGAGGTGGTACGGAAGTTGTGGACCGGCGATACCGTCGACCTGCACGGCGAGCACCTGCGGATCGAGGACGCACGCCTGGCGCGGGTGCCCGACCCGGTGCCCGAGGTCTACTTCGGCGGCTCCTCGCCGATCGCCGGCCAGGTCGCCGCCCGGCACGCCGACGTGTACCTCACCTGGGGCGAGCCGCCCGCGCAGGTGGCCGAGAAGGTCGCCTGGGTACGGGGGCTGGCGGCGAGTGAGGGGCGTACCCTCCGCTTCGGCATCCGGCTGCACGTCATCGCCCGGGACACGTCCGAGCAGGCCTGGGCGGAGGCGAACCGGCTGCTGGACGGGTTCGCCCCGGAAACCGTGGCATCGGTGCAGGCCGGGCTGGCCCGCAGCGAGTCGGAGGGGCAGCGGCGCATGCTCGCCCTGCACGGCGGCGGCAACCGCGACGGGCTGGAGATCCACCCCAACCTGTGGGCCGGTATCGGTCTGGTGCGCGGCGGCGCGGGCACAGCCCTGGTCGGCAGCCACGACGAGGTCGCCGACAGGATCGAGGAGTACGCGGCCCTGGGCATAGGGGAGTTCGTGCTCTCCGGCTACCCGCACCTGGAGGAGGCCTACTGGTTCGGCGAGGGCGTCCTGCCCAGGCTGCAGGCGCGAGGACTCTGGCGACACCCGTTCGAGCGGTCGGCGGCCGCTTCCGCTCAGGTGCCGTTCGCCGGCGCGGGGCGCCCGTGAACGCGTCCTCCGGCTGTCGGGGAGCGGAGTCCTGACGTCAGGGCCCCGCGGCCACGACACCGCGAAGTCCTCCGTGGCCGCCGAAGCGGAAGTGTGCCTGTCGCCGGAACGGGAGCGCGTACACGGCTCGGCGCTACTTTCGCGCTCACCCGACGATTCATGCGCCGGACGGCGAACCGATCGACGTCATGACCGTGTGCATCCCCTCCAGCCGGTCATCATGGGACCGGGGTGGTCCCGGACTCGTCGTGGCCTGGACCGCCCCGCGGGGCGCCGATCCCCGGTGACGGACCGATTCCACAGACCCCGGAGCCCCCATGGACAGCGACCCCGCAGACCTGACCGCCCGTGCGATCGCGGCCATCCGTGACCGCCTCGCGGTGTTCCACCCCGCCCGCGGTGCGCTGACGTCCGATCTGGAGGCGGCCCGGCACGGAGACCCGGAGATCGCGATCGACGACGCCAGCCAGGTCTTGCAGTACTTCGGCACCCCGATCCGGGCGGACGAATTCCGGGCCCTGCACGCTGCCGCCACACACTTCTCCATGGCGGACTTCCTGGAGGGCATCGTTGTCCTCCCACCCGGCGAAGGGCCCTCGGCGCACATCTGAACCATGGAGGGCCCGGAGGCCGCCGGCCTCGGACGGCGAGGCCGTCACGGGGTGGGGATCCCGGGTCGCCGGACCCCGGCTGTGACCGGCGTCGGCCGGCCCGCGCGCTGGTCACCTCCTGGTCCGACGCAGCCGGCGGCGTGCACATGGCGCTCATCCCGATGTTCGCCGGTCACGTCCTGTTTCCTCGCCCGCGTGCGGGCCGGCACTGCCACCACCCCGTCCCACCACCCCGTCCTTGCCCGAAACCGGCCGCGGCTGCCGTTCTCGCCGTCCTGGTGGTCGGAGAACGCCTCCCCGCGACCGCCGGGACGGGCATCCTCCTCGTCATCAGCTGTCCCGCCGTCCTCGCCACCCCCGCAGTCACCCGCCGCTCACCCGACCTGCGGAACCCGCCAGGTCCTGTCGGGCAACGTGATCCAGATCCCCCCGCCTGGGCGACCTCGGAAGGCTGTTGCTCCTGTGCCCCGGTGCGGCAAGGACGGGGACGTCCGTAGCTGTGCAACCACGTAATACGTTGCGGAACGCAGGATGGATGGGCCCGAAAACCCTTTTCACCCGATCAGGGCCGCGACCAATCCGCTCGGCGGGCAGATCCGGATTCCCTGTGTGACGGACGACGAGAAGGATCAGCGAGTACGGCCGGGCCTGCCCCGTCCGGCGCTGGGTGCGTTGAGTGGGGCGCTGGCCGGCTTCGCGGCGCTGGCGGTGGCCGAACTGGTCGCGGCGGCGGTGCGTCCGCAGTCCAGTCCGGTCATCGCGGTGGGCGGTGCGTCCATCGACGCGACGCCCGCCGCGGTCAAGGACTGGGCCATCCGTCACTTCGGCACGAACGACAAGCTGGTGCTGCAGCTCGGCATCCTGGCCGTGCTGGCCGTGCTGGCGCTCGTGTCGGGTGCGCTGGCGGTGCGGTTCCAGCGAGTCGGAACCGCTGGGGTGCTTCTCCTCGGGGGCATCGGGGCGGCGGCCGCCACCACCCGGCCCGACTCCACCGGCTTCACCGACGCACTGCCCTCCGTGCTGGGGGCGGTCGCAGGGGCGCTGTTCCTGCACGTTCTGGTGGGCCGCCTCACCGCGCCTGCCCGAGCGAAGGCGGGGGAGCCCGGCACTACGAGCGGGGAAGCGGCCGGTCCGTCCCCCGCAGGGTGGGACCGGCGGGGTTTCGTGCTGGCCGCCGTCTCCGCCGCAGCGGCTTCGGCAGCGGTGGGCGGGGTCGGCCGGTCACTGAACGCCTCCCACGGCAAGGACGCCGTAGCCTCACGTGACAAGGTCGTACTGCCCGATCCGGGGTCGCCGGCGCACCCGGTACCGAAGAGGGCCGGGGTGCGCGTGGCCGGAACCAGCCCCTTCGTCACCCCGAACACGTCTTTCTACCGGGTGGACACCGCACTGGTGGTGCCCAAGGTGGACGCCACGGCCTGGCGGATGCGGATTCACGGCAGGGGGGTGCGCCGTCCGGCCGCCTACTCCTTCGACGACCTGTTGCGCCGTGAGCTGATCGCGCGGGACATCACCCTGACCTGTGTCTCGAACGAGGTCGGCGGCCCGTACGTGGGCAATGCCCGCTGGACCGGCGTGCGGCTGGCCGATCTGCTCGCCGAGTGCGGGGTGAAGCCTCCGCCCCGGGGCGGCCGGGCGGACCAGCTGGTGGCCCGCTCGGTGGACGGCATGACGATCGGAACCCCGGTCGAGGACGTCATGGACGGCCGGGACGCGATGCTCGCCCTCGGCATGAACGGCGAACCGCTCCCCTTCGAACACGGCTTCCCCGTCCGGATGGTCGTCCCCGGCCTGTACGGTTTCGTGTCGGCCTGCAAGTGGATCGAGGACATCGAGCTCACCACCTTCGCCTCCTACGACCCGTACTGGGTCAAGCGCGGCTGGGCCCGCAAGGCGCCGATCAAGACCCAGTCGCGCATCGACACCCCCAAGCCGTTCGCCCGGCCCGAGGCCGGCACGGTGATGTTGGCCGGGGTCGCCTGGGCCCAGCACCGCGGCATCGACACGGTCGAGGTCCGCATCGACGACGGCCGCTGGCAGGAAGCCCACCTGGCCGCCGAGGACACCCGGGACACCTGGCGCCAGTGGTCGCTTCCCTGGAAGGCCACCAAGGGCAGCCACACCCTCACGGTGCGTGCCACCGACCGCACCGGCACCGTGCAGACCGACAGACGCACCCGCACCGTGCCCGACGGCGCAAGCGGATGGCACTCCGTGGTCGTCACCGTCGAGTGACCACCGGGCGCTCGTGAGGGCCCCGGCCCCTTCCCCCCTTGAACCGCTCCTCCCATGACCCGCAACCCCGCAGACGCAGCTCAGTGCTGCACCGTCCAGTAGGAGAACATGATGAGCACCCGTATCCGCCGTACCGCCGGTCTTCTCGCCGTTGCCGCCGTTCTGCCCCTGGCTCTGACCGCCTGTTCCGACGACGACGACTCGGGCCGGTCGGACTCTTCCGGCAAGGTGTCGGCCCCGGCCACCGAGAGCGACGACACGAGCGATGCGAGCACCGACGCGAGCAGCGTGGACCAGCCTTTCGGTCCCGCGTGTTCCTCGGTGCCGCAGGACGGTGCCGGCTCCTTCGACGGCATGGCCAAGGACCCGGTGGCCACCGCCGCCTCGAACAACCCGGCGCTGTCCACCCTGGTGACCGCGGTGAAGAAGGCCGGCCTGGTCGACACCCTCAACAACGCGCAGGACATCACGGTGTTCGCGCCCACCAACGACGCCTTCGCGAAGATCCCGAAGGAGACCCTGGACAAGGTCCTCAACGACAAGGCCCAGCTGACGAAGATCCTCACGTATCACGTCGTCGGCCAGAAGCTCACGCCCGAGGCCCTGGAGAACGGCTCCTTCGACACGCTGGAGAAGTCGAAGGTGACGACCTCCGGATCGGGCGAGTCCTACACGGTCAACGACTCCGCCGAGGTCGTCTGCGGGAACGTCAGGACTGCCAACGCCAACGTCTACATCATCGACACCGTCCTGATGCCCAAGAGCTGACACTCCTACGTGGCGGCTGGGGAAGCACGCCTGGCCGGTCGCTCCGACGAGGAGCGACCGGGGGGCGCGCGTCCCCCCGTGCTGCGTGGCACCCGCCGGCCGTCCACCGGGCGGAGTTCGGCGGGTGCCCATGCTCAGGGCCGGTCCGTGAGGCGGAAACGCCTCCGGGCCGGCCCTGAGCAGCCCTCACCTACGGGGGAAAAAAGAGAACCGTGCAACACGGTGTGGGGGGCCCGGGGGCGGGGGGGGGGGGGGGTGGGTGGGGTGGCGGGCTCTCGGCCGGGGGTTTGGCGGGGGGGGGGGTGTGGGTGGGGGCCCGGGGGGTGGGCGCCCCCCCCCCGCGACCGGGGGAGGTCGAGTCTCAGTTCC
>NZ_JBEXWB010000039.1:0-1101 GCF_040629645.1 Streptomyces sp. NPDC005899
GGCCCCCCCCCCCCCCCCAAAAATCCCCCCCACCCTCCTCCGGCCCCGACCGCCCCCCCCCCGCCCCCGGGGGGCGCCCCCGGGCGGCGCGCCCCCCCCCCGGGCGGATCTCAGCCCAGCGGGTCCGGCGCGGGCTCCACGCCGTACTGCGCGAGCCTGGCCTTGCCGCAGTCCGGGGCCGTCAGGACGAGCGGGCCCTGCTCGGTCAGGGCGATCGAGTGCTCCCAGTGCGAGGACCAGGAGCCGTCCGTCGTCAGGACCGTCCACTCGTCGGAGAGGACCTTCGTCTGCGCCGTGCCGAGGGAGACCATGGGCTCGATGGCCAGGCAGACACCCGGGACGAGCTTGATGCCCTTGCCCCGCTTGCGCGAGACGTAGTTCAGCAGGTGCGGGTCCATGTGCATCTCGGTGCCGATGCCGTGGCCGCCGTAGTCCTCGATGATCCCGTACTTGCCGGTTGCCGGGCGGGGCTGGCGGCGGATGTACGACTCGATCGCCTTCGAGATGTCGACGAGCCGGTTGTTCACCTTCATCGCGGCGATGCCGGCCCACATGGACTCCTCGGTCACCCGGGAGAGCTCGACCAGCTCCGGGGCGTGACCGGTCCCCACGAAGGCCGTGTAAGCGGCGTCACCGTGCCAGCCGTCGACGATCGCGCCGGCGTCGATCGAGATGATGTCGCCGTCCTTGAGGACGGTCTTCGCGTCCGGGATGCCGTGCACCACGACGTCGTTGACCGACGTGCAGATCGTCGCGGGGAAACCGCCGTACCCCAGGAAGTTCGACTTCGCGCCGTGATCGGCGATCACCTTGCGCGCGACCTCGTCGAGGTCCTTCGTCGTGGCCCCGGGGACGGCCGCCTCGCGCGTGGCGGCGTGAATGGCAGCGACCACCAGCCCCGCCTCGCGCATCTTCGCGATCTGCTCGGGGGTCTTGATCTGCACCATTGCGCGGCGCCTTTCTGCGTGCGGAGGGGGACTGGCCGTACTCCACGATACGGCGCAAACAGTCGGGCGCGGCGGCCCCCGGGGGCCCCGCCGGGGGGGTTGGGGGGGGGGGGGGGCGGAACCCGCGGGGGGGCTGTTGAGGGGGCGCAGTGCG
>NZ_JBEXWB010000039.1:1111-30857 GCF_040629645.1 Streptomyces sp. NPDC005899
CCCGCGGGCGCCGCCCCCCGCCCCCCCCGCGCCCGGCTGTGATGTGGGACGGGGGTCGCTCAGCCCTCGTCGGACTTCTTCAGGGCCTCCATGGCCCGCTCGGTCACGTCGGTGACCTTGCCGAGCGCGGAGATCGTCACGACCAGGCCCTGGGCCCGGTAGTAGTCGATGATCGGCTCGGTCTGCGTGTGGTACACCTCGAGGCGGGTGCGTACCGTCTCCTCGGTGTCGTCGTCCCGCTGGTACAGCTCGCCGCCGCACGCGTCGCAGACGCCCTCGGCCTTCGGCGGGTTGTACGTCACGTGGAAGACGTGCGCGCTGTCGTTACGGCAGATGCGTCGGCCGGCGATGCGCTTGACCACCTCGTCCTCGGGGACCTCGAGGTCCAGGACCGCGTCCAGCTCCAGGTGCTCCTCGCGAAGCATCGCGTCGAGCGCCTCGGCCTGCCCCACGTTGCGGGGGAAGCCGTCCAGCAGGAAACCGCCCGCGGCGTCCGGCTGAGCCATGCGGTCCTGGGCCATGCCGATGGTGACTTCGTCCGGCACCAGCTGTCCCGCGTCCATGAAGGCGCGGGCCTGCTTGCCAAGGTCGGTGCCCTGGCTGATGTTGGCGCGGAAGAGGTCGCCCGTGGAGATGTGCGGAATCGAGAGATTCTGGGCAAGGTACGCAGCCTGCGTTCCCTTGCCGGCACCGGGCGGCCCGACGAGGACGATTCGCATCAGCGGAGGAACCCTTCGTAATTGCGCTGCTGGAGCTGACTCTCGATCTGCTTCACGGTTTCCAGACCCACACCCACGATGATCAGGATGCTCGTCCCGCCGAACGGGAAGTTCTGGTTCGCGCCACCGAAGCCCGCCAACGCCATCGTCGGCACAAGAGCGATCAGACCCAAGTACAGCGATCCCGGCCAAGTGATCCTGTTGAGCACGTAGCTCAGGTACTCGGCAGTAGGTCGACCGGCCCGGATACCCGGGATGAAGCCACCATACTTCTTCATGTTGTCGGCGACTTCCTCGGGGTTGAACGAGATCGCCACGTAGAAGAACGCGAAGAACACGATCAGCAGGAAGTACGTCGCGATGTAGTACGGGTGGTCGCCCTTGACGAAGTGGTTCTGGATCCAGGTCGCCCAGCCCGCGGTGGAGTTGGAGAACTGAACGATTAGAGCAGGGATGTAGAGCAGCGAAGAAGCGAAGATGACGGGAATCACACCCGCCTGGTTCACCTTGAGCGGGATGTACGTGGACGTACCGCCGTAGGACCGGCGCCCGATCATCCGCTTCGCGTACTGCACCGGGACCCGGCGCTGGGCCTGCTCGACGAAGACGACGAGGCCCACCATCACGAAGCCGATGAGGATGACGGTGATGAACTCGATCCAGCCGTCGGCCAGCTTGCCGCTCTCCTTGATGGCCCAGAGGGCGCCGGGGAAGCTGGCGGCGATCGAGATGAACATCAGGATCGACATGCCGTTGCCGATGCCGCGGTCGGTGATGAGCTCACCGAGCCACATGACGGCCGCGGTGCCGGCGGTCATGGTGATCACCATGACGACGGTCGTGAAGATCGACTGGTTGGGGACGATCTGGTCGGCGACCGGGCAGCCGCTGAACAGGGCGCCGCTGCGGGCGGTGGCCACCAGGCCGGTGCCCTGGAGGATGGCCAGCGCCACGGTCAGGTAACGCGTGTACTGCGTGATCTTGGCCGTGCCCGACTGCCCCTCCTTCTTGAGGGCTTCCAGGCGGGGGATGACGACGGTCAGCAGCTGGAGAATGATGCTGGCCGTGATGTACGGCATGATTCCGAGCGCGAAGATCGTGATCTGCAGCAGTGCACCACCGCTGAACATGTTCACCAGGCCGAAGAGGCTGTTGTTGCCCTTGCTTGCCTGATCAACACAAATCTGGACGTTCTCGTAGCTCACCCCCGGGACGGGAATGTGCGCACCGAGACGGTAGAGCACGATGATGCCGAGCGTGAAGAGCAGCTTCTTGCGCAGGTCGGGCGTCTTGAACGCCCGGGCGAACGCGGTGAGCACGGTGCCTCCTGCGACCCCCGCGCAAAAGCGTGAGGTGACGGTCTTGAGGATCGACGATTAGGTAACAGCCAAAGGAACCCCGGGCTTTCGCCCAGGACGTACCACAGCAAGTGCACGCCACCTTACCGGCGGACATGCCCCCCTAGGAACGACCAACCGGGGATGCCCCATATGAGAGGCATCCCCGGTCGGATGTTCAGGCCATCGCCCTGTCCGAGTTGTCTCAGACGAGTTCGGTGACGGTGCCGCCTGCGGCGGCGATCTTCTCCTTGGCGGAGCCGGAGACGGCGTCAACCGAAACCTGCAGCGCCACGGAGATCTCGCCCTGTCCGAGGACCTTGACGAGGTGGTTGTTACGCACTGCGCCCTTGGCGACCAGGTCGGCCACCGTGACCTCTCCACCCTCGGGGTAGAGCGTCGCGAGCTTGTCCAGGTTCACGACCTGGTACTCGGTGCGGAACGGGTTCTTGAAGCCCTTGAGCTTCGGGAGACGCATGTGGAGGGGCATCTGCCCACCCTCGAAGCGCTCCGGAACCTGGTAACGAGCCTTCGTACCCTTGGTACCACGGCCTGCGGTCTTACCCTTGGACGCCTCACCACGACCCACACGGGTCTTGGCGGTCTTGGCGCCCGGGGCAGGCCGGAGGTTGTGGGCCTTCAGCGGGCTGTTCTCCGCCATGTCAGTCAACCTCCTCAACCGTCACGAGGTGGCGGACGGTGTGAGCCATTCCGCGGAACTCGGGGCGGTCCTCCTTGACAACCACGTCGTTCAGGCGCTTGAGCCCGAGCGAACGCAGGGTGTCGCGGTGGTTCTGCTTGCTGCCGATGTACGACTTCGTCTGCGTGATCTTGAGGCGAGCCATTACGCACCCGCTCCCGCACGCGCACGGAGCAGAGCCGCGGGGGCGACGTCCTCGAGGGGCAGACCGCGGCGGGCCGCGATCTCCTCGGGACGCTGCAGGCCCTGGAGGGCCGCCACGGTCGCGTGCACGATGTTGATCGGGTTCGAAGAACCGAGCGACTTCGACAGGATGTCGTGGACGCCGGCGCACTCCAGAACGGCGCGCACCGGGCCACCCGCGATCACACCGGTACCGGGGGAAGCAGGCTTGAGCAGGACGACGCCCGCAGCCTTCTCGCCCTGGATCGGGTGAGGGATGGTGCCCTGGATACGCGGGACCTTGAAGAAGCTCTTCTTGGCCTCTTCGACGCCCTTGGCGATGGCCGCGGGAACTTCCTTGGCCTTGCCGTATCCGACACCGACGGTGCCGTCACCATCGCCCACCACGACCAGCGCGGTGAAGCTGAAGCGACGACCACCCTTCACAACCTTGGCGACGCGGTTGATCGCGACGACGCGCTCGACGTACGCGGTCTTCTCGGCGGCGCTGGCGCCACCGTCACGGCCCTTCCGGTCCCGCCGCTCGCCGCCACCGGCACCGCTTCCGCGGCGCTGGGGTCCAGCCATTGGATTTACCTCTCTCTGTTACGTCCGCTGTGCGTAGGAACCGGGGCTTAGAACTTCAGCCCGGCTTCACGGGCGGCGTCAGCCAGAGCGGCAATCCGCCCGGCGTACTGGTTGCCACCGCGGTCAAAGACGACGGCCTCGACGCCTGCGGCCTTGGCACGCTCGGCGACAAGTGCGCCGACCTGCTTGGCCAGGGCGCTCTTGTCACCCTCACCGCCGCGGATGGAAGCGTCCAGGGTCGACGCCGACGCGAGCGTGTGGCCCGCGATGTCGTCGATGACCTGAGCCACCATGTGGCGGTTGGAACGCGTCACGACCAGGCGCGGACGCTCCGGCGAACCGGAGATGTGCTTCCGGACGCGGATGTGGCGACGCTTGAGGGCGGCACGCTTGTAGGCGTCGCCCTTGGCGATCTTTACACCGTATGCCATGGCTTACTTACCCGCCTTTCCGACCTTGCGGCGGATAACCTCGCCGGCGTACTTGACGCCCTTGGCCTTGTACGGGTCGGGCTTCCGCAGCTTGCGGATCTTCGCCGAGACCTCGCCGACCTTCTGCTTGTCGATGCCCTCGACGCTGAACTTCGTGGGCGACTCGACCTTGAAGGTGATGCCTTCGGGGGCCTCGATGAGGATCGGGTGGCTGTAGCCCAGGGCGAACTCCAGGTTGGAGCCCTTCGCCTGGACGCGGTAACCGACACCGCTGATCTCGAGCGCCTTCGTGTATCCCGTGGTCACGCCGGTGATCATGTTCGCCACCAGCGTGCGGGACAGGCCGTGGAGGGCCTTGTTCTGACGCTCGTCGTTCGGGCGGACGACGTTGAGCACGCCGTCCTCACCCTTGGTGACCTCGATCGGCGCTGCGACGGTGTGCGAGAGGGAACCCTTGGGGCCCTTCACCGCGACCGTGCGGCCATCGATGGTGACGTCCACACCGGCGGGAACCTGGATGGGGAGCTTGCCGATTCGCGACATGAGCTGTTCCTCCGTTCCCGACTACCAGACGTAGGCGAGGACTTCCCCACCTACGCCCTTCTTGCTGGCCTGCTGGCCGGTCAGGAGACCGTGGGACGTGGAGATGATCGCCACGCCCAGGCCGCCGAGGACCTTCGGCAGGTTGGTGGACTTTGCGTACACACGCAGACCCGGCTTCGAAATGCGCTTGATGCCGGCGATCGAACGCTCGCGATTGGGCCCGAACTTCAGCTCGAGGACGAGGCTCTTGCCGACCTCGGCGTCCTCGACCTTCCAGCCGGTGATGAAGCCCTCCTGCTGGAGGATCTCCGCGATGTGCGACTTGATCTTGCTGTGCGGCATTGCGACATCGTCGTGATACGCCGAGTTCGCGTTGCGCAGACGCGTGAGCATGTCTGCGATGGGATCAGTCATGGTCATGAGTTGGCCTTCGGCCTCTCTCGCCGGGGTTTCCTGTATGCGCCATCCCTCTCCCCACTCAGTGGCGGGACGGGTGCGGTGCGGGGACCTACGGCGTAGTAAGTCGGTCTTGGGCGGCAGGCGCCCAACCCTGCAAGCCTACGGCATGCACGGCTGGGCTCCTGCCGACCAGATGCTTACCGAGAGTCTCCGGGTAATCCCAACGCCCAAAGGGCGAAGGAGATTTACCAGGAGCTCTTGGTCACGCCCGGCAGCTCGCCACGGTGAGCCATCTCACGAAGGCACACGCGGCACAGGCCGAACTTGCGGTAGACGGAGTGGGGCCGGCCGCAGCGCTGGCAGCGGGTGTACCCGCGCACGCCGAACTTCGGCTTACGGGCGGCCTTAGCGATCAGAGCCTTCTTCGCCACGGTCAGTTCTCCTTGAACGGGAAGCCGAGGTGACGAAGCAGGGCACGACCCTCGTCGTCGTTGGTCGCCGTGGTGACCACGGTGATGTCCATGCCCCGGACCCGGTCGATCTTGTCCTGGTCGATCTCGTGGAACATGACCTGCTCCGTGAGACCGAAGGTGTAGTTGCCACGGCCGTCGAACTGCTTCGGCGACAGGCCACGGAAGTCACGGATACGCGGAAGCGCGAGCGACAGCGTACGGTCCAGGAACTCCCACATGCGGTCACCACGGAGGGTGACGTGGCAGCCGATCGGCTGCCCCTCGCGCAGCTTGAACTGCGCGATCGACTTGCGGGCCTTGGTGACGGCCGGCTTCTGGCCCGTGATCGTGGTGAGGTCCCTGACGGCACCGTCGATCAGCTTGGAGTCGCGGGCGGCGTCGCCCACACCCATGTTGACCACGATCTTGACCAGACCGGGGATCTGCATGACGTTCTCGTACGAGAACTCCTCACGCAGCTTGCCGGCGATTTCCTCGCGGTAGCGCGTCTTGAGACGCGGCGCAGTGGTGGTCGTCATCAGATGTCCTCACCGGTCCGCTTGGCAACGCGGATCTTCTTGCCCTCGTCGTCGAAGCGGTAGCCGACGCGGGTGACGACCTTGTTGCCGTCCTTCTCCACGACCAGCTGCACGTTGCTGACGTGAATCGGGGCCTCGGTGGTGACGATGCCACCCGTCTGCGAGCCGCGAGCCGTCTGACCGGCCTTGGTGTGCTTCTTGACCCGGTTGACACCCTCGACGAGGACACGGTCCTGGGCGGGGAAGGCAACGATGACCTTGCCCTGCTTGCCCTTGTCCTTACCGGTGATGACCTGAACCAGGTCGCCCTTCTTGATCTTCATGCTTACAGCACCTCCGGCGCGAGCGAGATGATCTTCATGAACTTCTTCTCGCGCAGCTCTCGGCCCACGGGGCCGAAGATACGGGTGCCGCGGGGGTCGCCGTCGTTCTTGAGAATGACAGCGGCGTTCTCGTCGAAGCGGATGTACGAGCCATCCTGACGACGACGCTCCTTGACGGTGCGAACGATGACGGCCTTGACGACGTCACCCTTCTTCACGTTGCCACCGGGGATCGCGTCCTTGACGGTGGCGACGATGACGTCACCGATACCCGCGTAGCGGCGACCCGAGCCACCGAGAACACGGATGGTGAGAATTTCCTTCGCACCCGTGTTGTCGGCGACGCGCAGTCGCGACTCCTGCTGGATCACGTCTATCTCCTGATCGTCTGCCGGTTCCCGGCAGGGGCTTCGCAGCGGAAGCCCCTGCCGAGCCTGGCGGAACTTTCCTGAGGGGAGACCCCCTCAGGGATTACTTGGCCTTCTCGAGGATTTCGACGATGCGCCAGCGCTTGGTGGCGGACAGCGGACGCGTCTCCATGATGACAACGCGGTCGCCGACGCCTGCAGCGTTCTGCTCGTCGTGGGCCTTGAGCTTGTTGGTACGGCGGATGACCTTGCCGTACAGCGCGTGCTTGACGCGGTCCTCGACAGCGACGACGACGGTCTTGTCCATCTTGTCGCTGACGACGAGACCCTCACGGGTCTTGCGGAAACCGCGGTCGGTGTTCGTCTCAGTCACAGTCTTCTCGCTCATCAGGCGCTCTCCACCGTCTCGATGCCCAGCTCGCGCTCACGCATCAGGGTGTAGATCCGGGCGATGTCCTTACGGACGGACTTGAGCCGACCGTGGTTCTCGAGCTGTCCCGTCGCCGCCTGGAAGCGGAGGTTGAACAGCTCTTCCTTGGCCTCGCGGAGCTTGTTGAGAAGCTCCTCGTTGCCCAGCTCGCGCAGCTCGGACGCCTTGGTACCGGCCGACATCACGACTCACCTGCCTCGCGCCGAACGATCCGGCACTTCATCGGAAGCTTGTGAGCAGCGCGGGTGAGCGCCTCACGAGCAATCTTCTCGTTCGGGTAGGACAGCTCGAACATCACCCGTCCGGGCTTGACGTTCGCGATCCACCACTCGGGAGAACCCTTACCGGAACCCATGCGGGTCTCGGCAGGCTTCTTCGTCAGGGGGCGGTCCGGGTAGATGTTGATCCAGACCTTGCCGCCACGCTTGATGTGGCGGGTCATCGCGATACGAGCGGCCTCGATCTGGCGGTTCGTCACGTACGCCGGGGTCAGCGCCTGGATGCCGTACTCGCCGAACGCAACCTGCGTGCCACCCTTGGACATACCGCTGCGCTTCGGGTGGTGCTGCTTGCGGTGCTTGACCCTACGGGGGATCAGCATTTCGGTCAGGCCTCCGTTCCGGTGCTCTCAGCCGGAGCAGCGGCGGCGGGAGCGTCGGCCTTGGGGGCCTCCGCTGCCGGCGCGGACTGCTGCGGCTTGCGGCCGCGACCGCCACGCTCGCCACCACGGCCACCACGGCCGGCCGGGCGGTCAGCGCCGCCACGGGCCGGACGGTTGCCGGCGCGAGCCGCGGCGTTCTCGGCGCGGACCTCGGCGATGTTCTTGACGTCGCCCTTGTAGATCCAGACCTTCACGCCGATGCGGCCGAAGGTCGTCTTGGCCTCGAAGAAGCCGTAGTCGACGTTCGCGCGGAGCGTGTGCAGGGGCACGCGGCCCTCGCGGTAGAACTCCGAGCGGGACATCTCGGCGCCGCCGAGGCGGCCACCGCACTGGATCTTGATGCCCTTGGCGCCGGCCTTCATCGTGCTCTGCATGCTCTTGCGCATGGCACGACGGAAGGAGACGCGGGAGGAGAGCTGCTCGGCGACGGCCTGGGCCACCAGCTGAGCGTCCACCTCGGGGTTCTTGACCTCGAGGATGTTCAGCTGGACCTGCTTGCCGGTCAGCTTCTCCAGCTCGCCACGGATGCGGTCGGCCTCGGCGCCACGGCGGCCGATGACGATGCCCGGGCGGGCGGTGTGGATGTCGACGCGGACGCGGTCACGGGTGCGCTCGATCTCCACCTTGGAGATGCCGGCCCGCTCCATGCCCTTCGTCATCATGCGACGAATGGCAACGTCTTCCTTGACGTAGTCCTTGTACAGCTTGTCGGCGTACCAACGGGACTTGAAGTCCGTGGTAATGCCGAGTCGGAACCCATGCGGGTTAACCTTCTGGCCCATTACCGGGTTCCTTCCTTGCTGCTGACGACCACGGTGATGTGGCTGGTCCGCTTACGGATCCGGTAGGCACGGCCCTGAGCACGCGGACGGAACCGCTTCAGGGTCGGGCCCTCGTCCACGTACGCCTCGCTGATGACCAGCGAAGAGGCGTCGGTGTGGTCGTAGTTGTGTGCTGCGTTGGCGATGGCGCTGTCAAGCACCTTGCCAACCGGCACGCTCGCGGCCTGCGGGGCGAAACGCAGGACCGCCTGAGCCTCCGTGGCGTCCATGCCACGGATGAGGTCCACCACGCGGCGGGCCTTCATGGGCGTGACGCGGATGTACCGCGCCTGGGCCCTGGCTTCCATGGTTGTCCCTTCGGTGTAAGTCATAGTCGTTTCCACCCCGCGTTAGCGGCGCTTCGACTTCCGGTCGTCCTTGACGTGGCCGCGGAAGGTGCGAGTCGGCGAGAACTCGCCGAGCTTGTGGCCGACCATCGACTCGGTGACGAACACCGGGACGTGGATCTTGCCGTTGTGCACCGCGATGGTGTGACCCAGCATGGCCGGGGTGATCATCGAGCGACGGGACCAGGTCTTGATGACGTTCTTGGTGCCTGCCTCGTTCTGAACTTCCACCTTCTTGATGAGGTGGCCGTCGACGAAGGGCCCCTTCTTGAGACTGCGCGGCATCTAAACCCGCTCCTAGCGCTTCTTGTTCGTCTTGCGGCGGCGGACGATGTACTTGCTCGATGCCTTCTTCGGCGAGCGAGTACGACCCTCCTTCTGACCCCACGGCGAGACCGGGTGACGTCCACCGGAGGTCTTGCCTTCACCACCACCGTGCGGGTGGTCAACCGGGTTCATCGCGACACCGCGGACGGTCGGGCGGACGCCCTTCCAGCGCATGCGGCCGGCCTTGCCCCAGTTGATGTTCGACTGCTCGGCGTTGCCGACCTCGCCGATCGTGGCGCGGCAGCGGGCGTCGACCAGCCGGATCTCACCGGACGGCATACGAAGGTGGGCCATCGTGCCCTCCTTCGCCAGCAGCTGCACGGAGGCACCCGCGGAACGGGCGAACTTCGCGCCGCCGCCGGGCCGCAGCTCGATGGCGTGGATGGTCGTACCGACCGGGATGTTGCGCAGCGCCAGGTTGTTGCCCGGCTTGATGTCTGCGGTCGGACCGTTCTCGACGCGGTCACCCTGCGACAGGCCACGGGGGGCGACGATGTAACGCTTCTCGCCGTCCGCGTAGTGCAGCAGCGCGATGCGCGCGGTGCGGTTCGGGTCGTACTCGATGTGCGCGACCTTGGCCGGCACGCCGTCCTTGTCGTGACGACGGAAGTCGATCACTCGGTAGGCGCGCTTGTGGCCACCGCCCTGGTGGCGAACGGTCACACGACCGGCGTTGTTACGGCCGCCCTTGCTGTGCAGGGGGCGGACCAGCGACTTCTCCGGCGTGGACCGCGTGATCTCGACAAAGTCGGCGACGCTGGAGCCACGACGGCCCGGGGTCGTCGGCTTGTACTTGCGGATACCCATTTCTCAGTCCTCGTCCGATTCCGGACGACTCGACCCCCGTTAGGAGGTCGGGCCGCCGAAGATGTCGATACGGTCGCCCTCGGCGAGGGTCACGATGGCGCGCTTGGTGTCGGCGCGCTTGCCGAAGCCGGTCTTGGTGCGCTTGCGCTTGCCCTGCCGGTTGATCGTGTTGACCCCGGTGACCTTGACCGAGAAGACCGCTTCCACGGCCTGCTTGATCTGGGTCTTGTTGGAGCCGGGCGCGACGATGAACGTGTACTTGTTCTCGTCCAGCAGCGCGTAGCTCTTCTCGGAGACAACCGGCTTGACGAGAACGTCGCGCGGGTCCGAGTAGGTCTTGCTGGTGACGGTCGCCTCACTCATCAGGCGGCGCTCCCTTCGGTCTCAGCGGTCTGGGGGCCAGACACGAAGGACTCGAAAGCGGCCTGGGTGAAGACCACGTCGTCAGAGACGATCACGTCGTACGTGTTCAGCTGGCCCGGCTCCAGGATGTGCACCTGGGGCAGGTTGCGCGCGGACAGCCACGCGGCCTCGTCGGCACGCTCGACGACCAGGAGCAGGTTGCTGCGCTCCGAGATCTTGCCGAGCAGCGTCTTGGCGGCCTTGGTGGAGATCCCACCCTCGACCACGCCGGTGACGACGTGGATGCGGGAGTGACGCGCCCGGTCCGAGAGGGCACCGCGCAGGGCGGCCGCCTTCATCTTCTTCGGGGTGCGCTGCGAGTAGTCACGCGGCTGCGGGCCGTGGACGACGCCACCGCCGGCGAACTGCGGCGCACGGGTCGAACCCTGGCGGGCGCGGCCGGTGCCCTTCTGGCGGTACGGCTTGCGCCCACCACCACGGACTTCGCCGCGGGTCTTGGTCTTGTGCGTGCCCTGACGGGCAGCTGCCAGCTGTGCGACGACGACCTGGTGGATCAGCGGAACGCTGGTCTTCGCGTCGAAGATCTCCGCGGGGAGCTCGACGGTACCGGCCTTGTCGCCTGCCGGCGAAAGGATGTCAATGGTGCTCATTACCTCAAGCCCCCTTGGCCGCGGTACGGACCAGGACGAGGCCGCCGTTCGGACCGGGGACCGCGCCCTTGATGAGGAGCAGACCCTTCTCCGCGTCAACCGCGTGGATGGTCAGGTTCTGGGTGGTGACGCGCTCGTTGCCCATCCGGCCGGCCATGCGCATGCCCTTGAAGACACGCCCAGGGGTGGCGCAGCCACCGATCGAACCGGGGGAACGGTGCTTGCGCTGGACGCCGTGTCCGGCGCCGAGGCCCTTGAAGTTGTGACGCTTCATGACACCGGCGAAGCCCTTGCCCTTGCTGTTGCCCGTGACGTCGACCTTGACGCCGGACTCGAACACCTCGGCAGTGACCTCCTGGCCCAGCGTGTACTCGCTGGCGTCAGGGGTGCGGAGCTCCACCAGGTGGCGGCGCGGGGTGACGTCGGCCTTGGCGAAGTGACCCTTGAGGGGCTTGTTCACCTTGCGCGGGTCGATTTCGCCGAAGGCGATCTGGACCGACTCGTAGCCGTCGCTGTCGTTGGTGCGGACCTGGGTGACGACACAGGGCCCGGCCTTGACGACGGTCACCGGGACAACCCGGTTGTTCTCGTCCCAGACCTGGGTCATGCCGAGCTTCTCGCCCAGGACGCCCTTAATGTTCTTTGCCATCTCGCGCGTCACCTCAGAGCTTGATCTCGATGTCGACGCCCGCCGGCAGGTCGAGGCGCATGAGCGAGTCAACCGTCTTCGGCGTGGGGTCGAGGATGTCGATGAGGCGCTTGTGCGTGCGCATCTCGAAGTGCTCGCGCGAGTCCTTGTACTTGTGCGGCGACTTGATGACGCAGTACACGTTCTTCTCAGTGGGCAGCGGCACCGGGCCTGCGACCGACGCACCAGTGCGGGTCACCGTCTCGACGATCTTCTTCGCCGAGGAGTCGATGACCTCGTGGTCGTAGGCCTTGAGCCGGATGCGGATCTTCTGTCCCGCCATGGCTACTAGTAGTCCTGTCTCTCGATCACGCTCTGGCTCCCGGGAGTTCTCGTAACTCCACCTCCGACCCACGCGGTCGGGCGTGTCGCATCCCCTCTACGTAGAAGTCCCGAAGGAATTCCCAACCAAGGGGGTGCGGGCCGAAACCGCGCTGTGCTCACTCAAGAGCGTCGGGGGTGAAACCCCACCGGGTGCCTGGTCAGTGCCCCACTGACGCTTCCCGGAAGATTCCCGTACGTCCGGCCCTAGGGGCCGACGAGTACTGTGGGACTCGCTTCCGGTCCTCCCGGCGGGAGGCGCGCAGCATTGACACTCAACCGAGCAACCTGGCTAGTGTGCCACACGGCTCCACGGCCTGGCCAATCGGGCCGAGGATCTTACCCCCGACGGGGGACCGGTCAAACACGGGCGCCCTTCGCGGACGCCGTCGCCCGAGGCCTCACGGCCGCCGGGGCGGCGGTCCGGGGATCCTCCCCGAGGGCGCCGGAGGTCCTCTGGAATGATCCGGGCCATGCCTTCCCCCTCCCCCGGCACCCCCGCGACCTGGAGCGTGCGGCCCGCCCTGCCCGGGGACGTCGAGGCCGTGGCCGAGCTGCGGGCCCTCGTGATGCGCCCGGACCTGGAGCGGCTGGGCCGCTACGACGAGCACCGGGTGCGCCGGCGCCTGCGGGACGCCTTCCTGCCCGAGCACACCACCGTCGTGGTGGGCGCGGACGGAACCCTGGCGGGATGCGCCACCCTGCGCCCCTCCGACGACTGCTGGTGGCTGGAGAACTTCTACCTCGCCCCGGAGCTCCAGGGCGGGGGCATCGGCACGGCCGTCCTGCGCACCCTCCTGGCCCGCGCGGACGCCCGGGCCGCAGCGGTCCGCCTCCAGGTCCTCCAGGGCAGCTCCGCCCGCCGGCTGTACGAACGCCACGGCTTCACCCGCGAGCGGGAGGACGCGGTGGACGTGTACATGGTGCGGGCCGCCACCGGCTGAGGGGGCCGGTCGGCGGCGGGCGGCGTCAGCCGCCGGCTGTGTGCGCCACGAAGGCCGCCCAGGAGTCGGCCGTGAATCCGAGCTCCGGGCCCGGCGCGTCCTTGGAGTCGCGTACGCGCACCACGCCTGCGGTCGTCGCGACCTCGACGCAGTCGTTGTTGTTACTGCCGCTGTAGCTGCTCTTGCACCACATCAGCTCCGCAGTGCTTCCGGAGTACGTGAGGCTCATGTCTCACCCAGCGCTTTCTCGACGAAGGCCAACGACTCCCGTGGGCTGAGAGCCTGCGCCCGGATGATTTCA
Organism: Streptomyces sp. NPDC005899; assembly: GCF_040629645.1. Classification (NCBI taxonomy): domain Bacteria; kingdom Bacillati; phylum Actinomycetota; class Actinomycetes; order Kitasatosporales; family Streptomycetaceae; genus Streptomyces; species Streptomyces sp. NPDC005899. The sequence continues at coordinate 14,333 of NZ_JBEXWB010000039.1, forward strand.
TACCTGAGTTCGAGGACCTGCACTTCCCTGGGGTCCGAGATGAGGCGCGTGGTGAGCTGTGCCTCCGAGAACCCGACCGCCGTTCCGTCCTTCAGCTTCAGCACTTGCACCTCACCGCCCATGCCCGCGTGGTCCTCCCGGTCCGTGGGCATCACCTGCAACTCGACATGGCGCACCTGCCCATCTCCAGCAGGTGTTCGAGTTGCCGCCGCAGGACCGCCCGGCCTCCGAGGGGGCGCCGCAGGGTGACTTCCTCCTGCACGAATGTCAGAGTCGCCATGGGCGTCCGCGAGAAGATCTCCTGCCGGGCCAATCGGGCGGAGACGAAACGGTCGAGGTCGTCGGGGGACAGCGCGGGCCGCCGCATCTCTCACCCACCCGCCGCGCGGCCCGGCTCGCCCGGCTGCTGACCGTCGCGCACCTGTGTTCCTGGGGGTTGCCGTCGGAGACGGCGGCGCAGGTCGTCGCCGAGCTGGCCGCCAACGCGGTGCTGCACGGCCGCGTGCCGGGGCGCGACTTCCGCCTGGGCCTCAGCGTGCGGGGCACGCTCCTGCGGGTCGAGGTCACCGACACCCGGGGCGAGCGACGGCCACCCCAGGTGGTGACCGTGCCCGGCCCCGGCGCGGAGTCGGGGCGGGGCCTGCTGATCGTCGAGGCGCTCGCCGAGCGGTGGGGCGTCGCTCTCGGGCCCGTTCCGCGCAAGACGGTCTGGGCGGAGATCGACCTCGCGCCGTGACCGGCCGCACCGGGTCGTGGACCTCCACGACCCGGTGGACCGCGTCCTGGCCGCCCACGACGCATAAGGCTTTCAAGTACGTGGGGCAAATACCTTCCCCACCCCACCCGACCCTGTCCCGGCCCCGTCACTCGCGCGGGTGACATAGGGCAACTGAGCTGGATTTGGGATGGGTTTCCGGGCATATGCTCACGCCGACAACCACAGACATGCGACGGCCCCCGCCGGGACGGCAATCCCGGACGAGGGCCTGACCACCGAGGAAGTAAAGGGCTTCCCGATGGATACCCAGCAGGTTAGCGCGCCTCCGCGCGCCCCGTCAGCCGCAATCGGGGGCGTCACGCCGTCGTCCGGCGTCGTCCACAGCAACGTCCGGCATGCCGCGGGGTTCACCGTCGTCGGCAACCACCTCAGCAGGCACCGGGGCCTGTCCCTCGTGGCCATCGGGCTCGCCGTGCACATCCAGTCGCTGCCCGCCGGATCGAAGATCGGCATCAAGGTGCTCACCGGCCGCTTCCCTGAGAGCGAGACCCGCATCGCCGCCGCCCTGCGCGAGCTGGAGGCCACCGGCTACCTCCGGCGCACCCGCGTACGCCTTCCGGACGGGCGCATCGTCACCCGTACCGTCTCGTACAACCAGCCCGGCGCCGGGGCCCCCCCCCCCCCCCCCCCCCCCCCCCCGCCCCCCCCCCCCCCCCCCCCCCCCCCCCCCCCACCACAAACCCCCCCGCCCCCGCCCCCGGGCGCCCCCGCCCCCCGGGCCGTGTCCCCGCCGGGGGCCCGGGCGGGGGCGGGCCCCCCGCTCCTCGCTGTGCGCGCTCCCCGCCCTCCGCCGTGCCGCGGTGCGGTCGGCGGGGGTCGGCGGGGGTCGGCCGGGGTCGGCCGGGGCGCCCTCGCCACGCCCGACCGCTCCTGGCCACCGTTCCGGGGGCCTCCGCCGCCTCGCTCGTATGGCCTTCGCCAGGACCGGCGGCCTCGTCTGCGTCGTCAACCTCTGCGGGGCGCCCGCCCCACTGCCCACCCACACCGAGGTCCTCCTCACCAGCCTCCCGCTGGACGGCTCGGGCAGGCTCCCGGCCGACACCGCCGCCTGGCTGCGCGGCTGACACCGGACCGGGACCCCGTCCGCGGCCGCCCGGGCCGCAGCGGGCACCGGTCCACCGAAGCGGATAGCGGGGGAACCAAGGCTGCGGCACAGTGGGGCGTATGAACGATCTCAACGCTCTCGCCAAGGAGCACCTGACCGCGGCCCGTGCCGACGCCCACGGCCGCAGCGCACACCTGCTGCTGCGCCAGGAGCCGCTGCGGCAGACGGTGATCGCGCTCACCGGGGGCTCGTCCCTCGACGAGCACAACGCGCCGCCCGCCGCCTCGCTGCAGGTGCTGCGGGGCGCGGTCCGGATCACCGCCGCCTCCGGTGACGTGGACATGAGCGAGGGGGAGCTGAGGCCGGTTCCTCGGGAGCGGCACGGGGTGCTGGCCCTGGAGGACGCCGTCGTGCTGCTGACCGCCGTGAACGACTGAACCCGCCGGGAGTACACCCGCCGGTACGAGGCATGAGAGAAATGGGGCGGCCCGGATGCCCTGACCCAGGTCAGGGCATCCGGGCCGCCGATCCTTCCTACGGCCTCCGGAGAGACAGCGTGCCCAGCAGGACCGCCCCCGCGACGGAACGAACCCCGCCCGACGCACCGCACTCCTCCCGGGCGGTCCGCTGGCGCACCGCGCTGCGCCGCACCCCCGTCTCGCTGTGGAACGACGACCTCTCCGACTGGGCGGCGGCCCTCACGTACTACGCCATCCTCGCGCTGCTCCCGGCGCTCCTGGTCACCGTCTCCGTCATCGGCCTGAGCAACCCCGACGCCACCATGGCCCTGATCGCGGACATCACCGCGTTCGCGCCCGCCGAGTCCGGAGCCGCCCTGCGCCGGCCCCTGGAGGAGGCCACCCGGGAGCGGACCGCCGTGTGGCTGCTCGCCGCCACCGGGAGCGTGAGCGCCGTCTGGTCCGCCTGCAGCTATCTGGCGGTCTTCCGCCGGGCCCTGCACGCGATGCACGACGTGAAGGACACCCGCCCCGCGCTCCGCAAGGCCCACCTGATCGTCGCCTCCGCCATCGGCCTGCTCGTACTGCTGATGGCCAGCGCGTTCGCCCTCGTCCTCAGCGGGCCCGTGGCGCGCTGGCTGGGCCGCAGGGCCGGTCTCGCGCACGGCGGCGAAGCGCTGTGGACGGGACTCAAGTGGCCCGTGCTGCTGTTCCTGGCGGCCTGTCTCATCATGGTCCTCTTCCGTACCGGCCCGCGCTCCGCGCGCGGGGTGCGCCGCGGGCTGCCCGGCGGCGTGCTCGCGGCCTTCCTCTGGCTGGCCGCGTCGGCCGGCTTCGCGCTGTACGCCACCCACTTCGGAGGCTACGGCCGGCTGTACGGTTCGCTGGCCGGCCTGGTGGTGTTCCTGATCTGGATCTGGTTCACGAACCTGGCACTCCTGGCAGGCGCCCAGTTCAACGTGGAACTCGCCCGCACAGCCGCGGCGGAAGGGCCGGAGGAGGAGGACGGGCGGCCCCGAGGGTAAGGCCCGCGCGGCCCTTGAGGGAGCGCTCCCAGGGGTCGAGGATGGGGCGATGACCAAGGCTCCGCACGTACGTCCGTACCGCTCCGCCGATCGGGAGGCCCTCGCCGACATCTGCGTCCGCACCGCCGACAACGGCGGTGACTCACGGCACCTGTACCCCGACCCCGGACTGATGCCGGCGCTGTTCGCCGCTCCCTACGCCCACCTCGACCCCGCACTCACGTTCGTCCTCGACGACGGGACCGGGCGCGCGGTCGGCTACGTCCTGGGCACCGCCGACACGCGCGGGTTCGTGCGGGCGTTCCGCGAGCGCTGGCTCCCGCTGGTGACGGACCGCTTCCCCGCTCCCGCCGGTCCGCCGGGCACCCCCGCCGAGGAGATGACCGCCCTCCTGTACCGCCCCGACCGCATGATCCTCCGGCAGCTGGACGCCTACCCGGCCCACCTGCACATCGACCTGCTGCCGCCCTGGCAGCGCAGGGGGTACGGCCGGGAACTGATGCACACCTTCCTGGGTGCGCTGCGGGCGAGGGGTGTATCCGCCGTCCACCTCTCGATGCTGACCGCGAACACCGCGGCCAGGGCCTTCTACGACCGGCTCGGTTTCGGTGAGCTCGACGTACCCGGTCCCGGGCCGCTCACCTATCTGGGGCGCAGCACCGAGGGGTGCGGCGGTGACCGGCTGGGCAGGTAGACGGGCAGGGGAGCGGGACGAGGGCCCGGTTGCGCCGGGTGCGGAGGGGTGAGTGGGATGACGGACCGGACGGCGTGGACGTTCACGGACGACCGGGGACGGCTCGTGTCGGCGGACCTGCGCCCGTCGAGGGTGCTGGCGTACGTCCAAGCCGGAGCCACGCTGTGGGACTTCGGGATATGCCCGGAGGGCGTCTTCGGCTCCGGCCACGACGGGGCCGCGCCGGACCGGGCGAGGACCGGCACGCTGCCGCTCGACTCCGTGGACTACCGGGGCGCGGGCGGCGGCCTGGACGTGGAGACGCTGTTGCGCGGCCGGCCGGACCTGGTGGTGGCCGTCAGCTACGGCCAAGGCCAGGTGTACGGACTGGATCCGGCCACCGCCGAGCACTTGGAGGAGAGGGTGCCGGTCGTCGTGATCGACGTGGGCCAGGTGCGCACCCTGGACCGCACGGTCGCGCGCTTCGCCGAGCTGGCGCGGTCTCTGGGTGCCGCCCCCGCCGAAGCGGTGACACCGGAGCTGGAGGAGGCCAGGGGGCGGCTCCGGGCCGTGGCGGGCGCCGCGTCCGGTGGGCCCGGCGTGATGGCCCTGTCGCCGGCCGGCGCGGAACAGGTGCATGTCGCCCGGCCCCGGATGTGGCCGGAACTGCGGGTGCTGGCGGAACTCGGGGTCACGCTGGCCGGCCCGGAGGAGGGCGCGGGTGTCAACTGGGCCACCGTCGGCTGGGCGGCGGCCGCGGTGCTCCGCCCCCGGGTGGTCCTGACGGACGTCAGGGCGAACGCGGCGCGGATCGAGGAGGCCGGGGATCCGGAGTGGCGGCGGACCGTGCGGCAGGCGCGGATCGTGCCGTGGAACCCCGAGCCGCTGTGCAGCCCGGGGGCGCACGCCCGGTTCCTCCACCTCGTCGCGGACGCGCTGGAGGAGGCGGGGACTGCGGGGGCACCTGGGGTGTGAACCGTCCGGGCGCCGAGGGGGCGACCGGCGCGCCGCACAACTTATTCTGCAAAAAAACTTTGGCAGAGTCGGAGGCTCTCGTAGCCTGCCGCCATGGAGAGCGACGAGACGTATCGCGTACTCGACCCCGACCGGGACCCGGCGGCGCTGAAGGCGCTCACCCACCCGCTCCGCCTGCGGCTGCTCGGACTGCTGCGGCAGCACGGCCCGGCCACCGCGAGCGAACTGGCGGTGAGGACGGGGGAGTCCTCCGCCTCGACGAGCTACCACCTGCGGGTGCTCGCCGCCCACGCGTTCGTCGCGGAGGCGGAGCACCGCGACGGGCGTGAGCGCCGCTGGCGGTCCGTGCACGCCGTCACGGCGTGGAACAACTCCGCGATGCTCACCACGCCGGGGGGCCGCGCCGCGCTGCGGCTGAGCAGACGCCGCCAGGCCGAGCACCTGCTGCACACCGTGGCCCAGCACGAGACCGACGTGGCGGAGGGCCGGCTCGGCGAGGAATGGGGAGAACACGCGGGAATCGACGACATGATGCCCCGGCTGACCCCCGAGGCCCTCGGCGAGCTGTGGGAGACGTACCGCGCCAAGGTCGCGGAGCTCACCGCACGGGACGCGGCCGACCCCCGGGCCGAACAGGTGGTGCTCCTCCTCGCGGGCCTTCCGCTGGCCGCGACCTCGTCACCCTCACCGGATGCTGCCGTCCCGGATGCTGCCGTCCCGGCCACCACCGGCCCGGATTCCCCCGGCCCGGGCGACGGGGGCACCGCGCCGCTGTCCGCCACCGGCCCGGACGGAGGCGGCCGGTGAGCGTGGACCCACGGGCGGGCGCCTCTCCCGGCGGGCTCGACGAACACGCCGCACGCCGCCGCTTCGTCGCGGCGTCCTTCCTCTTCTGGCTCCCCATGGGACTCACCATGGCGCCCATGGTGCTGCTCTTCACCGAACGCGGCCTCGGCCTCACCGCGATCGCCGCGGTCCTGGCCGCGCACTCGCTCACCGCGGCCGCCCTGGAGCTCCCCACCGGCGGCCTCTGCGACGTCATCGGCCGACGCAGCGTGCTGGCGTGCGCGGGAGTGCTCCAGACCGGCGCCCTCCTCTTCGTGGGCCTCGGTGCGAGCGTATGGACCATCGGCCTCGGCATGATGCTCATGGGCGCGGGCCGCGCACTCTCCAGCGGACCGGCCGAGGCCTGGTACGTCGACACGGTGCTCGCCGGGTCCGGCCCCGACGCCGACCTGCGCACGGGGCTGGCCCGTGGCGGCGCCGCCCAGGCGGCGGCCCTCGCGCTCGGCACGCTGACCGGTGGCGCGCTGCCCTGGCTGCTGGGCCTCGGCCCGGACCCGGCGGCCCGGCTGGGTGCGTACGCCTCCGGCCTCGTCCTGCCGCTGTCCGTGCCCGTGCTCCTGGGCGTGCTCGTCGAGATCGCCTTCGTGGCCCTCGTCCTGGTGGCCCTGCGCGAACCTCCCCGCCCTCCCGCCACCCTGGCCGCTGTGCTGCGGGGCGTACCGGCGGCCGTCGCCGCGGGCGTGCGGCTCGGCACCGGGGACGTCCTGATCCGCCGCGTCCTGATGACCGCGGGTGCCGCCGGTACGGCACTGGCGGCGATGGAACTGCTCACGCCCGGACGTGCCGCCGCGCTCACCGGGACGGCCGAGGCGGGCGCGGTGCTCTTCGCCGGCCTGGCCACCGCCGGCTTCGCGTGTTCGGCGCTCGGCAGTCACGCGGCACCGCTCGTCGCCCGGCTGGCCGGTGGTGGTGAACGCGCCGTCCTGGTGAGCCTCGCGACGAGCGGGACCGGGCTCCTCCTTCTCGCCGGCACCGTCTTCTCCACGGGCGCTCCCGCCCTCACGCTCGCGGCCGTCGGATACGGACTGGTCTACGCGGGCCTGGGCGCCGCGGGCCCGAGCGAGAACGACCTGCTCCACCGCCGCGTCACCTCCGCCGGACGGGCGACCGTGCTCTCGGTGCAGTCCCTCGCACTCCAGCTCCTCGCCGCGGCCGGCGGACTCCTCGTCGGCGCGCTGCCCGCGGGCCCCCTGCCCTGGCTGCTCGCCGCCGCGGCGATGCTGGCGGGAGCGGGCCTGTGGACCCGCCGGACCACGTCTTCCACCTGCGCCACGCCCGCGGCGCCAACGACTCCGGGACCGGCACCGCACCCCGCCGCAGCCCCGGTCGTCCCCCCGGCGCCCACGCGGACGACGGCCGATGAGTTTCCGGGTGGTCCGCGGTCATAGACGATGAGCCGGTGCACCACGGCCGCGAGACGGCCCGGTACGCACCCCGGCCCCTTCATACGACACGAGAACCGAGGACCCCCCCGATGCGCACCCTGATCAGCACCGCCTTCATCTCGCTCGACGGCGTCGTGGAGGCCCCGGGTGGCGAGCCCGGCTACCGGAACGCCGGGTGGACCTTCAAGGACGTCGAGTTCCTCCCCGAGGCATTCGAACTCAAGGGGCGGGAACAGAAGGAAGCCACCGCGATGCTCCTGGGCCGGACCAGCTACGAGGCGTTCAGCCCCGTCTGGCCCGGCATGGAGGAGTTCGCCGACTACAAGGCGATGCCGAAGTACGTCGTCTCCACCACGCTCACCGAGGACGCCCTGGTGTCCGACTGGGGCGCGACGACCATCCTGCGGTCGCTCGACGAGGTCGCCGCGCTGAAGGAGACGGACGGCGGGCCGATCATCGTCCACGGCAGTGCCTCGCTCAACCACGCCCTGTCGGACGCCGGCCTGATCGACCGCTACCACCTGCTCGTCTTCCCGCTGCTGCTCGGCGCGGGCAAGCGGCTCTTCAGCGAGACGGACAAGGACACGCAGAAGCTGCGACTCGTCGAGCACGGGGCCTACGCCAACGGCCTGCAGAAGAACGTCTTCGACGTCGTCCGCTGACGGCGGGGACTCGGAGCCGGCCGGCCACTGCTCCGTACGGACGCGCCGGATCGCGTCGGCTCCCGGTGTTCGCGAGGCTGACCCGAAGCCGGGTCGTGAGATCCCCGTACCTCCAGGAGCAGGCATGCAGCAGGACAAGCACCCGTCGTACCGTCCCGTGGTCTTCCGCGACCGATCCGCCGGCTACGCCTTCCTGACACGGTCCACCGCGTCGAGCGAGCAGACCATCGACTGGGACGACGGCAACACCTATCCCGTCATCGACGTGGAGATCTCCGCCGAGAGCCACCCGTTCTTCACCGGCAAGGCGCGTGTGGTCGACACCGAAGGCCAGGTCGCCAAGTTCGAACGCCGGTACGGTGACGAAGGGCGTGAGGGCGCCTCCTGACGCCGGGGCAGCCGGTCCTCACCCGGGCGCCCTGACCGCGGCCCCCTGGGCACGGGGCAGAATCGGCGGCAGTGTGTTCCCCGGCGGCCGCGCGCCGCCGGACATCCTCGCCGCGTTCCCAGGAGACCGACCCCATGCTCGACAGACTCGCCCTGCTGGTCATCGGCGAATGCGTCGCCGACATCGTCCGGCTGCCGGGCGCGGCCGACCGGACCCACCCCGGCGGGAGCCCCGCGAACGTCGCCTACGGCCTCGCCAGGCTGGGACGCGACACCACCCTGCTCACCCAGCTCGGGCCGGACGCCGCCGGGCAGCTGATCAGGGAGCACCTCACCTCTGCCGGGGTGCGGGTGCGCACCGACGGCGCCGACGCGCCCACACCGGCCGCCGCCGTGGCGCTCGACGACGCCGGAGGCGCCACCTACAGCTTCGACATCACCTGGACGCTCGCCCCGGCGGCGGCCGGCGGACCGCACAGCCACGTCCACACCGGTTCCATCGCCACCGCCGTGGAGCCCGGAGCCGGCACCGTGCTGGAGGCCGTCGAGCGGCTCCGCCCGGTCGCCACGGTCAGCTACGACCCCAACGTGCGGCCGGACCTGATGGGGGACCACGCACGGGCGGTGCGCCGGGCCGAGCAGTGCGTGGCCCTCAGCGACGTCGTCAAGGCCAGTGACGAGGACCTGCGGTGGCTCTACCCGGACCGGGCCCCGGAGGAGGCCGCCGAGCAGTGGCTGCGCTCGGGCCCGGCGGCCGTCTTCCTCACGCGCGGGGCCGGCGGGGCGATGGCGTTCCTCCCCGGCGCGGTGGTGAGCACCGCCGCGGCCCGGGTCCGGGTGGCGGACACCGTGGGGGCGGGCGACGCCTTCATGTCCGGGGCGCTGCACGCCCTGGCCGCACACGGGCTGCTCGGCGAACAGGGTCGCGGGCGCCTGCGCTCCCTGGACGCCGGCACGCTGGGGGACGTGCTCCGCCACGCCGTGGCGTCGGCCTCGGTGACGGTGTCACGGGCCGGTGCCCTGCCACCGGACGAGAAGGAGCTCGCCGTTGCGCTGACCAGCGCACCCGCCCCGAAATGGTGAGGTGTCCTCGCCCGCGTCCCGGTCGTTCAGTTCTTTATGACCGTGACCCTTACCGACACCGTCCCCTCGTCCTCCGCCGACCTGCTGACCGGAGTCCTCCTCGGCCCGGACCACCCCGCGGAACACGGTTTCTGGCAGCGGCTGATCAGTACAGAACCGTTCCGCCGCCCGGCGGGCGGAACGCCCGAGGAGAGGCTGGAACTCGCCTACGAACGACTGAGGGTGCTCAACGGCTCGCTCGACGACGGAGCGCGCCTCGCCGCCGACCCACGGGCCCTCGCGGCCCTGCACGAGTGGCTCGGGGCGGTCGACCCCGCGCTCACCACCGTCGCGGGCATCCACTACAACCTCTTCCTCGGCAGCCTCCTCGACCACGAAGGGGCCCGTCACCGTGACCTGTCGGACTACCTGGCGCTGCGCCGGATCGGGACCTTCCTCTGTACGGAGGTGGCGCACGGCAACGACGCGGCGGCCATGGAGACCACCGCGACGTACGACCCGGCGCGCGACGGCTTCGTCCTGCACACCCCGCACGCCGGGGCGCAGAAGTTCATGCCCAACACCAGTCCCGCGGGCGGGCCGAAGTCCGGGCTGGTCGCGGCGCGGCTGATGGCCGACGGAGCCGACCACGGGATCAGCCTCTTCCTGGTCCCGCTCACCGACGACACCCAGGCGCTGCCGGGTGTCCGGGTGCGTCGGCTGCCGGCCCGGATGGGCAGCCCGGTGGACCACTGCCTCACCTCGTTCGACCAGCTGTTCGTGGCGCGGGACGCGCTCCTGGGAGCACCGGAGGGCGCCGCCGGCACGGGGCTGTTCACGCGTACCCCCGGCGGGCGCAGGCGCCGTTTCCTGACCTCCATCGCACGGGTCACCTCCGGCCGGATCTCGATGAGCGCCTGCGCGGCGGGCACGGCCCGCGCGACCCTGGCGGTGGCGGTGCGCTACGGCGGTCACCGGATGATCTCCGGGCCCCGGGGCACCGGCCCGGTGCCGGTCGACGCCCACCGCACGCACCACGGGCCCCTCGCCTCGGCCCTGGCGACGGTCTTCGCCATGAGCCTGCTCCACCGCAGGGTCCTCGACCGGTGGGAGGGCTGCGGCGAGGCGGACAGGGCGGAGGCGGAACAGCTCGTCGCGGTCGCCAAGGGGTGGATCACCTGGCAGGCCCGTGCCGTCATCGTCCAGTGCCGCGAACGCTGCGGGGCGCAGGCCCTCCTGGAGAACAACGGCATGACGGAGCTGGTCACGGGGGTGGAGGGAGCCATCACCGCGGAGGGTGACAACCTCGCCCTGCACGCGAAGGCCGCTGCCGACATGCTTCTGGCAGGCGCAGGCGCAGGGGCAGGCGCAGGCGCAGGCGCGGGCGTAGGCGCTGGCGAGACCGCGGCCGATCCGCCGGGCACCCGGCCCGGGAGCCCGGGCCCGGACGCGGCGCCCGGCCCCGGCCCGGGCGATCTGGCCGACGCGGACTTCCTCCGGATGCTGCTCACCGAGGTGCGGGAGATCTGGCTCGGCCGGGCCGGACAGCGCATGGCGCGGGCCGCCGACCGCGACACACTCGGGCAGTGGAACGCGGCCGCCGGCCCCGCCCTGCGCGCGGTCGAGGCGCACGCCTACCAGGAGGCGGCCCAGGCGTACGCCCACGCCCGGGCGGCGCTTCCCGAAGGCGCCGCCCGGGACCGGCTGGCGGAGCTGGAGCGCCTGTTCGCCCTCGAGTGGGTGGCCCGCAACAGCGGTGACCTGCTGGCCGCCGGGCACCTGACCGGCGATCAGGTCGCCGCCCTGCCCGAGGCCACCGAGGAACTGATCGCGGCCGTCGCAGCCCACGCCCGCGAACTCACCGACTCCTTCGCGCTTCCCCCCGAGCTGCTCGCCGACTGGCCGATCGCCGGCCCCGGTTACGCCGACGCCTACGACGACCCGGACGGCCCCTGGCACGACGGCCCGGTCGGCTCCCCGCAGGACGCACGGTGACCGGCGGGCGCGGCGCGCACGGCCGCACGGGCACGGGCGTGCCCGGACGGGGCACGCACGGTCCCGGCCCGGGTACCGGCGATCCGGCCAGCGTCGGCCGCGGGCGGGGCCGGGCCGGGCACGACCGGGACAGGGCCCGGGTCCGCGAGTTCCTCGAGAAGTCCGGGCTGAAGGCCGTGCTGCTGGCGTACTGGGGCACGACCCATGTGCTGACGCGACGGCGCCGGACACCTCGGCCTCCCGGCGGCGAATCGGTTCGCCGCAAGCGGTGACCGGGGTCACGACCGGTACGGCGGACCTCACCGCCGTACCGGTCGAGGGCCGCGGGCGGCTGCCCGGCTCCGTGATAACTTGCAGGCGCCAGTCACACTCCACGTGGAGTCAGGGAATCCGGTGAGAATCCGGAGCTGACGCGCAGCGGTGAGGGGGACGGGCGGGGCCACGGCCACTGGGACACCCTCGGGTGCCCCGGGAAGGCGCCCCGTCCGGACGAACCCGAGTCCGAAGACCTGCTGGCACCCGTTCCCCACCGGGGGTACGGACTCCGTACCGGGCTCCGCGCATGAGTCCAGAGACGCAAAGGGACTCCGTGTCGCCCATGGCCAGCGCCGTACGCCGAACCGCCCTGCTCACCGCCGTACTCGTCCTGTCGACCGCCTGCGGCGCAGGGGGTGGCGGAGCCTCGGACGGAGTCGGCCGGGGCGGCGGTTCCGGCTACCCGGTCACGCTGGAGAACTGCGGCCGTACGGTGACGGTGCGACAGGCGCCCGCCCGAGCGGTCTCCCTGGACCAGGGCTCCACGGAGATCCTGCTCTCGCTGGGCCTCGGCGACCGGCTCGCCGGCACCGCCACCTGGACCGACCCGGTGCTCCAGGGCCTGGAGAAGGCGAACGCCGGGGTGCCCCGCATCGCGGAGAACCGGCCCTCGTCCGAGAAGGTGCTGGACCGGGAACCCGACTTCGTCAGCGCGTCCTTCGAGTCGACGCTCGGAAAGGGCGGCGTGGCACCCCGCGAGCAGTTCGAGGAGCTCGGGGTGCCGACGTACGTCTCGCCCGCCGACTGCGCGGCCAAGGACAACAGCGGCAGTGGCGACGGCTCCCGTACGAAGCCGTTGACGATGGACAGCGTCTACACCGAAGTGCACGATCTCGCCCGGATCTTCGGGGTCCAGGAGCGGGGCGACGAACTCGTCGCCGACCTCCGCGAGCGGATCGGCGCGGCGACCGCGGACATCGACGCCTCCCGCACCACGCTCCTCTACTGGTTCGCGAACTCCGAAGCCCCCTACCTGGCGGGCTGCTGCGGCGCCCCGGGGATCATCACCGGGGAACTCGGGGCGCGGAACGTCTTCGACGACACCCACGAGGAGTGGCCCCAGATCAACTGGGAGACGGTCGCGGACCGCGACCCCGACGTCCTGGTCATCGGAGACCTCACCCGGCGGTCGCAGACCGCCGAGAGCGCCGAGAAGAAGATCGAGTTCCTGGAGTCCAACCCCGCCACGAAGAACATGGACGCCGTCAGGCACAAGCGGTACGTGCTGCTCAGCGGTCAGGCCATGAACCCGACCATCCGGACCGTCGAGGGCGTGGAGCGCGTCGCCGCCGGGCTGCGCTCCTTCGGGCTGACGGGGTGACGCACACCGAGCGGCTCCCGGACACCGGGCCGGGCGGCGTACCGGCCACGGCGCAGCCGGCGCCCGGCGCGGGGAGCCGCCCCGGACCCGGTCCCGCGGTGCCGGGCGGCCGGACGAAGGGGGCCCGCGTCCTGCGGGACGGCCTCCTCTGGAGCGCGGGGGCCGCCCTGCTGCTCCTGTCGGTGGCGGTCGCCGTCACGATCGGGCCCGCCCGCATCTCCGTGCCCGACGTCTGGTCCGCGGTGGCCGCCCACCTCGGCCCGGGCGACTCACGGCTGTCCCCGATCAGGGACGGCATCATCTGGAACCTGCGCATGCCCCGCACGCTGCTCGCCGCGGTGTGCGGGGCGGGCCTCGCGGTGTGCGGCACCGTGATGCAGTCCCTCCTGCGCAACCCGCTGGCCGACCCCTTCGTCCTCGGCGTCTCCTCCGGGGCGTCCACCGGTGCGGTGCTGGTGGTCGTCCTCGGCGTCGGCGGCGGCGCGGTGCCCGTCTCGGCGGGAGCCTTCGCCGGAGCCCTGTGCTCGTTCGCGCTCGTCCTCCTGCTCAGCCACTCGCTCGGCGGGACGACCGACCGGGTCGTCCTCTCCGGAGTGGCGGCCATGCAGCTGTTCTCCGCACTCACCTCCTTCGTCGTCATGACCGCCGCCGACGCCGAGCAGACCCGGGGCGTGCTGTTCTGGCTGCTCGGCTCGCTCAGCGGGGTGGGGTGGACCGACGTCTGGACGTGTTCCGCGGTCCTCGCCGTGACGCTGCTGATCTGCCTGGCCCACGCCCGGACGCTCGACGCCTTCGCGTTCGGCCAGGACGCGGCGGCCGCGCTGGGAGTCCATGTCGCCCGCACCCGGCTGGTGCTCCTGTGCACGACCGCGCTGCTCACCGCCGCGCTCGTCAGCTCCGCGGGCGCCATCGGCTTCGTGGGCCTGGTCCTGCCGCACGCGGCCCGCGCGCTGACCGGTTCGGGACACCGCCGGCTGCTGCCCGTCACCGCGCTCGCCGGGGCCGTCTTCCTGGTCTGGGTCGACACGCTGGCCCGTACCGTCCTGGACCCGCAGGAGGTGCCGGTCGGCGTGGTCACCGCCCTCATCGGGGTGCCGGCCTTCGTCCTGGTCCTCCACCGCACCCGGCGGAGCACATGACCGGCACGGCCGGCGCGGCGGAGGGGCTGCGGGCCACCCGGGTGAGCCGCGAGGCGGGCGGCCGGATCGTCCTGGACGGCGTGAGCCTGGCGCCGCCGCCCGGTGCGACGGTCGGGCTCCTGGGCCCGAACGGCTCGGGCAAGTCGACGCTGCTGCGCGTGATGGCCGGCGTCCTGACCCCGGGCACCGGCGTGGTCACCCTCGACGGCCGTTCCCTTGCCGACACCGGCCGCCGCACGGTCGCGCGGCGGGTGGCCGTCGTCGACCAGCACGCGGTCACGCAGGTCGAGCTGAGCGTGCTGGACGTCGTGCGCCTGGGCCGCATCCCGCACCGCAGGGCCTGGTCGGCCCCGGGCAGGGAGGACGAGGAGGCCGTACGCGACGCGCTGGCCCGCACCGGGCTGGCCGACCGGGCCGGACAGTCCTGGCACACCCTCTCGGGCGGTGAGCGCCAACGCGTGCAGATCGCCCGCGCCCTCGCCCAGCAACCGCGCGAACTACTGCTGGACGAACCGACGAACCACCTGGACATCCAGCACCAACTGGAGCTGCTCGCCCTCGTCGCCGCACTGCCCGTCACCGCCGTGATCGCGCTGCACGACCTCAACCTGGCGGCCATGTTCTGCGACCGGATCAGTGTCCTGGCCGGGGGCCGTGTGGTGGCGGCCGGTACGCCCTCGGAGGTGCTCACCGAGGAACTGATCCGCGAGGTCTACCGGGTGCGGGCGGTCGTGACGCCGGAGGGGCCCGGGGGACGCCCCTCGGTGCGCTTCCTGCCGGGGCCCGCGGCCCGCGTCCCGCCGCAGGGGTGAGGGCGCGGACCGGCGAGAAGGCGGGCCCGCACCACTGCCCGGGTCCGCCCCTCGCTTCCGTGGCGCGGCCTGCCGCCGCTGTGAGAGGGGTCAGCGGCGCCGGCCCTGGCCGAACTCGCCGCCCATGTCCTTGCCGCTGCCCATGTCCTTGCCGTCCCCGTAGTCGATCTTCTCCTTGCGGAGTTCGGCGGAGACTTCCTTCTGTTCGGTGACCTTGTTCGTCTCGAGACGGACCCGTTCCACCGGGACCGTGTCCTTACGGACGGTGGCGCGCTCCGCGTGCAGGGTGACCTCTACGTCCTGCTCACCGATGTCCGTCCGCCCCACCGACTTCTCGCCGGGCTGCAGGGGCTCGCGGACCACGCGCACTTCCTCGTGGGACACGGGCACGGTGCGGGTGACGTTCTCCGTCACGACGTACTTGTGCAGGCGGGCCTTTCCGCTCTCGTACTCCTCCGTGCCGATGAGGAGCTGTTCCTCGGAGCGGACCATCTCCTCCCGGCCCGCTGCGCCGGCGGCGGACCGCTCGGCTCCGGCACCGGCGAGCGGGCGCGTGCCGGAGGTCTCCGTGTCCCGGTGCCTGCCGGTGCCCGCAGCGGCGGTGCCGGACGTCGTCGCCTTTCCGGCAGCGGGCCGGGGGGCTCCGGCCGCTCCCGCGGCTCCGGCGGCGCCCATGGCGCCCGTCCCGGTCCCGGACGTGGTGCGCCCCTCACCGCGAGCTGCGGCGTTCCCGCCGGCCTTCCTGGTCATGCCGTAGTGGCGGTAGAGCTCCTCCTCCTCGGTCACGGAGAGATGCGCGTCGGCGTCCACCCGGGGGGCTTCCTTGACGCGGTCCTTCGGATGCGAGACGTGCAGGTCGGAACCCACGCGGCGGGCCCCGGCGAGCGGTACGAAGCTCTCCTTCATGCCGAACATGCCGGTCTTGACAGTGATCCAGTCGGGCTTGCCGGTGTCGTCGTCGACGTACACCCGTCCCACGGTGCCGACCTTCTCGCCGTCGCTGTCGTAGACGGTGAGACCGTCGAGTTCTCCGGAATCCGTGAAACCGTCAGCGGCTCCCATGGCCGATACCTCCTCGCCCGGGCGCGTCCTGCGGCTGGCTCCGGCAGGGGTGGCGCGTCCGGATTCCATCGCGCCTCACCCGGTTGGACGCTGCAACCTCCCGGTCCGTGCGCCGGGCGGCCCCGGGGGCCGTGCGTGGGCGGTGGCGCCGCGCGACGCGGGTACCGGCCGTCTCGGCGAGTTAGGCCATTCGAGTGAGAGGGGTCTCGGGGCGCGCTCGCCGTCCGCACGTATGATCGATGCGCCGTTGCCGACCGTCGGCCGGACAGCCACCGGGGGTGCGTCATCGATTCCGTACGCATCCGGCGGCCCGGACCACGCGGGGAGCTGCTGGCGAGGCACGAGGGCGGAGTCGGTCTGCACCACCTGGTGTGGCGGCTGGAGCCCGGGTGGCGTGCGTGCAGCAGCGCCGTACTCGGCGGCGGCATCGGGCCGCGGGCCTGGATCCTCAACGCCCAGGTGCCCGGCGGCTATCCCCGCCTCGACCCCGACCGTCACCTCGCCGGCATCGCCGCCGCCGAGGGGCTGCGCGGCCCCGGGGCGGGCCTGATGACGGCCGCCGACGTCACCGCGTACACGGTGGCG